>NZ_AWUR01000008.1:0-183839 GCF_000468835.1 Acidaminococcus sp. BV3L6
ACGCCGCTGATAGACCGTAGTGTATGGCGCCAAACCGCCCTACGGGAGGGCGTCGAATTGATCTTTCGATCATACGGTCCTACTGCCTTTTCGCTCGGCAGCCTTGGCATCAAATCAGTTTGCTCTTTAGGCTGACGCCTTTACTTTTCCGAATGATCGGCCATATCTACAAACTCACAATTCAAGGCCTTTAATTTTTCATAGACCCAATCCTGGTTGCAGGATCCCGTTTCTTCGAGTTGGCGTAGGTTGGCCTGGTCCCGGGCCGTAATCTTCTTTGACTGTTCCAGGACCTGTTCGGCCTGGTCCGGACGAATAAAGACAATCCCGTCCGAATCGGCAACAACGATATCACCAGGATACACAATCTGTCCCCCGACAACAATCGGCACGTTGACTTCCCCCGGTCCGTTAAAGAATGGTCCGTTAGGGCTGACGCCTTTGGTAAAGACGAGAAAATCGTCCATTTCAGCAAGGGCCGCCGAGTCACGGGTTGCCCCATCGATGATAAGGCCCTTGACGCCGCGAGCTTTGCAGTATTTGGCCGTCACTTCGCCTGCCACGGCGCGGTCTGCGAACCCACCAGCATCGATGACAACAACATCGCCCCGTTTCGTATACTGGATTGCGGCGCGAAAAAGCAGGTTGTCCCCATGGGGCAGACGGATGGTAAAGGCCGTTCCCACGACAGAACGGGTATATTTCTTAAGAGGCGTAATGCTGTGATCAACAGCCCCAAAACGGCTCATCGTATCGTCCAGATCGGACGTAGCAAGATCATAGAATTGGCGGACAAGTTCCTTTGGCGGACGCGTAAAGTCCTTGATGATGCGGCAACCAATATTCATATAATTATCTCCTTTTTTCTTTAAGTACCAAAATGCCATTATAGACGTTTTACAAAATTTTGCAAGCCTTTACTTAACCAAAAAGCCCGCCGCCTCTAGGGCCTCTTTAATCTCATTGAGGGCCTCCCTACTGGGAGCTTCCACGGTATGGTAATGGACGCCGCCAGCGATATTGGACAAGGGGGCTTCCGGATGGGCCCGGATGGCTTTCATGAAACGCTGCACATCCCGCCGGCTCGATAGATTGAGTTTTCCTTCCAGCGTCCCATAGACAGGATGATCGATGGTCACGTTGCGGACCGTAGCTCCTGCATCAACGAAGATATTGAGTTCCTCTTCCATCCGTGACAGGTCGTGACGGACCTTGAAGCGATGCACGCGGCACGCCTCTCCCAAGATGAGATACCCCCGGTTTGTCGAAATGACCGGCACGTCCTGGGCGCGCAGAAGCGCGATATCTTGCACAATGACCTGACGGCTCACTTGAAAGGCAGCGGCAAGGACCGCCCCTGAAATCGGCGTTTTGGCTCCCTGCAGCCGCTGCCTGAGATTTTCGCGTCGTGTATGTCCATCCATCTAAATTGCCACCCTTCCTCTGATTGGTATTTAACCGACCTTATTAGGGCCATTTTTTCACAAATCACCTGTCCTGTCAATTTTCCCACTCGCCTTAAAAAAGAGAGATAAGATTTTACAAAAAAAATGGATTTTTACGGTTTCTTTGGCAGAAACCTGCTATAATGAGGAACGTGATTTTAATGTAGGAAAGTGAGTGAACACGATGGCAAATATGAATGACCGCTATATGGAAGAATACGAAGCGGCCCGCAGCGGCAGACCCAGCATCCAGGAAACGCTGACGAAGGCGCAGGAACAGGAACGAAAGAAAAAACGGCACCGCTATGAAAAAATAGGGGCCGCCCTCCTCGTCCTGATTGGTGCCTTGAGTTGGTACTTCTTCTACTACACCCAGACGCCGCAGTATACGGTCAAACAGATTCAAAAAGCGGTCCAGCAGCATGACGCCGTAACGGTCCACCAAAAAGTTGATATGGACGGCCTGCTTTCAAAGAGCACCGACGCCATCCGCGATGCCGAGTGGGAGCTCAATCCAGACAGCGAATTCACGGAAGAAGACAAGCCCGAATTCATCAAGCACATGAAAGAAGTCATCGATAACGGCATCCTGACCGGTGACTGGACTGACTCCTACCAAAAGACCCATCCCGAGCGGGCCCTCAAGGTCAACCTGGGAGACCTTACCCTGACCGAGATCAAGGACGTGAAGACGCAAAAAGACGAAGCCCTGGTCAATGTCAAGATGAAAAATGATGCCAGTAAGAGCGATGACATCCTCGTCCTGCGCCTGCGCAAAGACAAAAAAGGCTGGAAGCTCGAGGAAATCATGAACCTCAAATGGTACTACACCAAGATCCTCAAAGGGGAAAGTATGACGAAAAAAGAAAACACCCCCACCCCAGGAACGGACGCCGCCCTCTATGAAGCCGTCAAAAACAAGATTGCCGAAGAAGTCCCAGAAGCCAAAGTCATCTTGAACCAACTGCCGCAGGCATCGGGGACGAAGGGGACCAAGGAAATTACGCCGGAAGACGCCAAAAAAGTCGAGGACGCCGCCCAAAAAATGCAGACAATCTTGGAAAAACCGGTTGCCGGCAAAGTCCTCCGCTCCCTATTGGAACATCAGGATGAACTGCAGGCAAAGACCCAGCAGCTCCTTGAAAAAGTCCAGAACGGAAACAACACCAAGGAAATCGTGGACCAGCTGAAACAAAACGAGACCCTCCTGGAATGGGGGAACAAAATCCTGACCTGGGTCATCAATAACCTCTAACCCTAAGGACGTAAGCGTTTGTCGCTTGCGTCCTTTTTTGCTGCCTCCTCAAGAGGGCGTGCGGCCCAAAAGATCTTCTGTCCTTTCCCTTTTTTCACCGGAACGGGGCGCGCCTTTCAACGTTAGAGGCCAGTACTGTCGTATCATGATCTTTGGATGATAGGAAAAACGATTTTCCTACGATAAACCGCATAATACTGCTCATCTTTTTTTCCACTCTGATTCCATCATCCATGCCCCGTTCACGTTATTTATTTTATTGCAGCACTGGGGAAAGGTGATGCGGGGGCAGTCAATTGGACTGGATTTGTTCAGATCAAAGATCGCTCTGATTCACTACAATGACGTGCCTCCATTACACTATGAAAAATCTATGGAAGTAATGGAGGCATGACGATTCGTACCATGTTTCGTTCCTGATTGGGGATACCTTACGCCTGGGCGCTCCCCCTCCTAACCACGTGTCGTCACTCCCGCGCCCAGCTCATCAAAGCGGGAGCTTTTTACAAATTCGTCCCATAGGCCCATCTACTTTGTCGCCCGCGACCTCAATCTCCTCGACGTACACAAACCGTATGCCTCGTCGCTGAGGCCGAGAGCGCTTCGTATCTGAACCCATCGGAACCGAATTTGTAAAAAGCAAATGGAATAAAAGAATAAAAAAGCAGCACTATTTTTCGTATCAACCCAGATACGTAATACCGGGAAATCTTTGTACGGCGTCGCCCTTCCGCTCTCGCGTTTTTCCTAGCATCTGGACCAATCTGGGCCATATTCGAAAAAGGTAAATGAAAAAAAGACCGTGAGGGAAAAAAATTGAAAGTGCATCCCCATACAAAAAACCTCCCACCCCTACCAACTAGTAGGAACAGGAGGGCTTTTTCTCCTTATAAACTCTCAAACTTAAAAGAAGTCATAGAAATGCAGGAGGCAAAGGATCTTCACTTTACTGAAAATTACCTGCCGCAGATCAGCAAAAAGTCAGGAATGGATTCGCTGCTACATTTATCCTCCAGGGACAAATGAAGAAACACAAATGCTTTCAAGCTATGGGATGAAGCAAAATGCAATGTCCACGACAGGCATTTACATTTTTGACAACCAGTTCCGCGAAGCACAGAAACTCGAGAGGTTTGAGCCATGCCGTCAAGAGGGGGAAACTCTTTTCTATGCTGTAACATATGGAAAAATGAACCCCAACCATTTCTTAAATGGGTAAAAAGGCATTACCTTGGTAAAGGTTCCCCGAAAGGCAATTTTGCAAAAGTTATCAGTCTGGCATCCGAGCAGGAAACCTTCCCGGAAGATGCCAATCTTGATATCACAATCAGCTCTCTCCAGACACGTTACGCCTGCAGCGAAGCCATTCAAACAGCCACGAACCGGTGGAAGGAATACGTAAAAACGCATAATAAAAATTCTTTCTTTTTTCTTACATGCACCCTTCTTACATAGTACAAAGGGGATTCCTTATATCAAGCAACATAGGTGCCTTGGTCTTACAGCCAGTCCTTCAACTTATGACTCATACAGCCTATGGGCGCTTTCCATAAAGGCTTCCAATTCGTCTGCCATCAGACGGTTCGGGTTGTTGTAGTCCATATAAACACAGCAAAGCGTGCCGTTTTGCACCATCTCCACAGGGCAGGCAACAATCTTAGCAAGGTGCTGGTTTTTGAGGAGCCAAAATTCTCCAGTTTGCGGAATGGGTCGATCCATTGTCAGTTCCTTTCTTGAAAGAGGGTAGGTATCATCTTGTCATTTTTTCGTAAGTCTCCCCTAGTATAAGGCACTATCCGGATTCCTTGCAATATCTGGATTCCATTTACCATTTTAGGATACAAGAAGTACAAAAAGCAGGACTCACTTTACGTCTTGCCTATCTTTTCGCATGTTTATGCTTTCATTATTCCGCTCCACTTGCCAGAACTTTACGGGCGTTATGGTACAGGAAAGGGTGCATTACGTTTTCCCCTTTTCCTTTCCGCGAAGAAAAGATATCATCTTAGGCAGCTCATAACAAGTCATGGCAATCCAGCCAATCAGCATGGCATAGGCAACGGAAAGAAAGCCCACAGAAAAATAAAATGCAAGAATGGCGCAGCTTGCGACGCGGACACTAATATTAACAACACTGCTGTAAAGGGTTGTGGATAGCTCACCCATTCCCCTGAAAAATCCCTGCATCACATTCGTCAGGGCGCACAGCAAATAGATCCAGCTCATGGTAAGGAGATAAGCCTCTCCCAATCGGATAATGGCCAGCTCTTGTGTAAAAAGGCCCAAGATCCGTCCACTTGCGCCATACATCACCCCAGCAAAGGCCAACACATAGATAAGGGAAAAGGAAAGACTTGCAAAAACACTCCTGCGCACCCGTGCGGACGTACCCGCTCCGATATTCTGGGCAATGAAGGTGGTCATGGCATAGGCTATCGTCGATAAAGGCACCATGGCATAATCTTCAAACCGGCTGCTGACGCTGTAGGCAGCAATGACGGTCGTACCAAGCGTGTTCACAATCGCTTGGGTGCCCAGTTTGCCAATCTGCAGGGAAGACTGCTGCAGGGCGCTCACCATACTGAAAGAAAAGATTTTTTTTACTATGGTCCACTCAACGGCAAGATGCTGCTTGATCGCAAGTTTACCCATAAAACTTGCAAGAAAAGGCAAACAGAACAAGGATGAGAGCAATTCGCAAAGGACCGTGCTTGCGGCAGCACCTACGATGCCCCAGCCAAAAACAACAACAAAAAGATAATCACCAAGAACATTGAGCCCCGCACTTACAGCGAGAATGAAGAGCGTCGTTTGACTGTCCCCCATGGCCCTTAGGACCGTTGAAAAATAGCCATAGCAAAAATGGAAAAAGAGCCCCACCATGATGATCCTCACGTAGAGCGCTGCTTCCGTTAAGATAGCCACTGGGACTTGAAGAAGAAGCAGGATGGGCCGCGCAAACATAATCAGCACGGCTGAAAGAGCAAGGGACACCAGGGCTCCTGCGGCAAGGCCGCTCACTATCTGGCGGCGCAGGGCTTCCTTGTCTTTTGCCCCATAGGCCTTACCAATAAGGATGCTTGCACCAAGGCAGATGCCATTGATAAAAAGAAGTGAAAACGTCATGAGCGGATTGCTCGTTCCCACCGCTGCAAGAGCCAAATCCCCAATATAGCGGCCGACAATGGCACTATCGACAGCATTGTAGGTCAGGGTGAGATAATTGGACAAAATAAGCGGCAGTAAATAAGAAAGAAGCTGGAGGGAAATATTTCCTTTTGTCAAGTCATGGGTTTTCACGGAAATCACCAACCTTATTATCTTTTCCACCGCAGGATGAGACGATAAAAAGCTTGCGCTGTCTTGATTATACCATTTACTAGGGGCTAACGGCATCTTTAAATGAAGGCTAGGAAACTGAAACTGCAGTCTGGAAGATCCAGCTCGACCACTAAAGCAAATCATAGCTTACCCTTCCCTTTCTGTAGCTTAACAGTCCTTATCCAAGAAACACACCCTCTTCCCGTTGACCCATCCGTTAGTTTCATCGCCTCCCTTCGCATAAAAAACGACCGAATACAGTTTTCTGCATTCGGTCAGGGGAATACATGATGATAATCTTTTACAGTCCCAGTGCTTTTTCTGCACTTTCCGGCAGGTTCGGGGCTTTCTGGTTGAACCATTTCTTATAGAGTTTTGCATACGTGCCATCTTTTTTCATATCCGCAATGGCTTTATTGATGGCATCCTTGAGTTCTTTATCGTCTTGATTTAGGACAAAACCCAAGAGTTCCGATTTAGAATCAGGGATAGGAATGACGCGGACTTTTCCCTTGCCTTTACCTTCAAGGGTGGAAAAATATTCACCCACCGGTTTGTCGACGATGGCAGCTGGCGCATTCCCAACCTGGACTTCAAGAAGGGCGTTAGCGCTGGAATCAAACTGTTTAGCCACCATACCGTGGCTTTCGGCGTATTTGGCGCCTGTTGTGCCAACCATAACGGCGACGTTCTTGCCCTTAAGATCAGCAGCCGACTGGACAGGACTATCCGTGGGAACAACAATGGCCAGTTTCGATTCGTAGAAAGGCGCCGCAAAGGCAACTTTCTTAGCCCGCTCTTTTGTCATGGTCATACCTGTAGCGGCAACGTCGACTTGTTTTGATTGGATGGCTGGAATGATACCGTTAAAAGGAATATTTTCCATCTGCGGCTCGCGGCCAAGGCGCTTTGCCACTTCCCGGATCATATCGATTTCCATGCCTTTATAATCGCTTTCGTCGCCACTCGCGCCTTTATCTTTAAATTCAAAAGGCACATAGGTTGCATTTGTCGCAATCTTGAGAACTTTTTTAGCGTCCGCGTTTTTTGCCGTCTCTTTATTGGTACCGCAGGCCGCGACTGATAGGGCAAGTGCGGCACCCAGTCCGGCGGCAAGAAGTTTTTTATAAAATTTTTTCATGATAGGACCTCCCTGTAAGCATGGGATTATTATACAGCTAAGCGAATTTTTATGCAACAAGAATCAATCCTTCATAATAGGCCAAATGTCCCTATACGCCTTGAGGAATACAGGAGCTTTTTTAGTGCAATCTCAATCGGTCTCTCGAGGATCTCTTTTCCATGGAATCAGTGCAGTCAGCGCCCTTTGTGGATTCTTCCTAAAAAGACGCATGGCGGCATATTTTAGTTCCTTTCGGATGAACCTGCAACGCATGCCTTCTCGTCATGAAACAACATACCCCCATAGCTCTCAAATCGTTTATCTGAGGCTATGGGGGTACGCATCACCCTTTACGATATACGGCGCAATCACAGGCCAAGTGTCTTTTATCTTCCAGCGGTTTCCTCACTCATGGAAACGACAACGAGGTTATGCTCATTGGCAAGGGCAAGGGCCTGTTCTCTTTCTACAAAAAGAGTACGGCCGGTTTCCATGACGATGCCGGCACAGCCCGATTCAATCATGGATTCCATGGTTTTTACACCGACACCGGGCACGTCAAAGCGATGGTCCTGGGCCGGTTTGGCCGTCTTTGCGACAATGGCCCCCCTGCCTAGGCTGCCGCCGCGCTTGATGCAGGCATCGGTACCTTCGATGGCTTCCACGGCCATAATGGCCATGTCCTTGACGACGACCGTTTGACCAATATCAAGACCGCCAATCTTTTTAGCCATCCTGAAACCATATTTCATGTCTTCCCATTCCTTATCCGTCGGTTTACGGCGGCTAAGAACACCTTCTTCCGGCATGATGTGCTTGAGGAAGAGGGTCTGGTCCATGACGTGGATTCCCATCTCTTCAAGTTTTGCCACAAGGGCATTCATGATGGTGTCGTCATGACGATCCGGCAGGGACATAAGGAGCTTTACAGCCTGCCAGTCCGGAATGAGGATGCCTCCTTTGTAGAGGATTTCTTTTGTCACCTTGCCAATCATGGTGACTTCGCTGACCCCTTCATTTTTGAGGGTGCTGAAGATTTTCCCAACTTTGCCGATATTGATTGCATAAAAGACGTCGGCTTCCTTTGGGAGGTCTTCATGGGTTTCGGGCACAAGGGCGATAGCGACGGTGCGGTAGCCTGCCTGTTTGGCGCCGCGTACGACGTCAACGGGCAAGTGTCCTACGCCAGCAAGGACGCCTAAGGTCTTTTCCATCATGGAATCACTCCCTCCCGTGGGAGACGGATGAACGGCAAATACCCCGTTCTACGCTGCGTAAAAAGCGCATAAAATGCTCAACTTCTTCGTAGCTGTCAAGTTCCTGTTCCATAGTGGCAATAGCATCTGGCAGGGAAAGGCCACGTTTATAAAGAATCTTATAAGCCTTTTTCAGCTCCCGGCGAACAGGCATGGCAATTCCTGCACGGGAAATGCCCACGCTGTTAAGGCCTGCCACGACGGGCGGGTTGCCAGCAACGATGACAAAAGGCGGTACATCCTGGTTGATTCGGCTCATGCCGCCGCACATGCAGTTGCGGCCAATCTTGGTGAACTGGTGCACAGCCGTGAGACCGCCGATGACGGCGCGGTCTTCGACAATAACGTGACCGGCCAGAGTCGCCACGTTGCTCATGATGACGTTGTTGCCGACAATACAGTTATGGGCAACATGGGTATAGGCCATCATCAGGACATTGTTGCCGATGCGCGTTTCATTGCCTTCCCCGACAGCGCGATGAACAGAAGCACATTCGCGGATGGTCACATGGTCACCAATGATGGTCGCCGTATCTTCCCCTTTATATTTAAGGTCCTGGGGCACTTCCCCAATGCTGGCCCCCTGGAAGAATTCACAGCCTTTCCCGATGGTCGTACGCCCCGTAATGACGACATGCGGATGAATGATGGTCCCTTCCCCAATCTTGACATCCGGTCCAATGACTGAATAAGGACCAATCTTTACGTTTGGGCCAATCTGTGCATGCGGATCGATGATTGCTGTTTCATGAATTAAACTGGAATCTGCACTCATACTGATTCACCCCTTGTTTATTGCTTGTTCTCGGCCAGAGCAAAGAAGAAGTCCCCTTCGCAGGCTGGTTCCCCATCGACGGTGCCTTCGCAGTGGGCAACGCCCATGTTGCCTTTGATTTTCGTAATGACGGCCGTCGTAACGAGCTGATCACCCGGTTTGATTGGACGGCGGAAACGCACCTTGTCGATCTTGCCAAAGACAGCAATCTTACCGCGGTTTTCTTCCGGATAAAGCAGCGTCACGCCCCCAACCTGTGCCATGGCTTCAATGAGCAGGACACCCGGCATGATGGGATTACCCGGGAAGTGGCCCATGAACTGCGGTTCGTTGAAGGTGATATTCTTGATACCCACAGCCCGTTTCATCGGTTCCAGTTCGACCACACGGTCAACGAGGAGCATGGGATACCGATGGGGAAGGATTTTTTGGATTTCCTGAATGTCTAACGTAATCATTTTCTTGACTCCTTACTTTCAAAATCTAAGGCGCTGCGGCGATTACTGGGCCGGATTCGCCTTGCGGTAGGCATCGATTTGGCGGGAAACGCTGTCGTTGAAGGCGTGCCCCGATTTCATACAGATAACATGGGCCGATATGGGTCCCAACAGATACAAGTCACCAATGACATCAAGGATCTTATGACGGATAAGCTCGTCAGGGAAGCGGACCTTGGACAGGGTTCCCCCGTCCTTAGTAAAGACAACGACATTTTCGACGGTGCCGCCAAGGCCAAGGCCCATCTTGCGCAGTTGGGCAATTTCCTCTTCAAAGGCTACGGTTCTTGCCGGAGCAATTTCCTGGGAAAGCGTATCCCCCGCATCCGTCACATCAAGGACCTGGGTCCCAAGCAGCGGATGGGGATTGATGGAGGTAAAGGTCACGCGAAAGCCGTCATAAGGCAGGACCACAAGATAGCGGTCGCCGTCATAACAGCTGAAGGCGTGATCAATGGCGTAGACGTGACGCGGTGCGTCCTGTTCAAGAAGGCCCATCCTTAAGATAGGATCCATGAAGCCTTTGGCTGAGCCATCACCAACGAGCGGTTCGGCGCTGTTCATTTCGATGTAGCAGTTATCAATGGCAAGGATGGCAAGGGCGGCCATGACGTGTTCGATGGTCGTGACGCTGGCTCCGTTTTCAGTCAGCGTCGTGGCTCGTGTCGTTGCCGAAATATTTGAAGCAATGGCTCGCACACTGGGCCGACCCTCAAGATCCGTACGGATAAAGACAATGCCTGTGTCCGCAGGAGCCGGCTTCAGCGTCATTGCAACTGGGTTGCCGGAGTGGAGCCCAATCCCGTCACAGCAGACATCTGCTTTGAGGGTGTGCTGTTTATTGTTGTCCATATTGAATCACCTTTCTATGTTCAATTGCCCGTCATGGGCGTGCTGAAATGCTTGCGGTCACGGTAACGTCTCTTTCCATCCTTCCAGCGGTCATGGACCCAGAACCACATAGCCGGGTCGCGGCGGATTTCCTCTTCGGCAATCCGGATGAGCTTTTCCATGATAACGTGGCTGTTTTCTTCTCGGCTCAGTTGGGGATCTGCGTGGAAACAGGGATGAATAACGGCCGTAAGCGTCCCATCAGGCTGATTATGCATGAAAAGCGGGACAATGGGAGCTTTGAAGACCCGTGCCAGCTGGGCTGCCCCATCAGGGACGCGGGCCGGTTTCCCAAACAGTTCAAGGTGCTCCCCCGTATGGGCAGAATCTTGATCGTAGAGAATTCCTACAAGATGTTTATCTTTTAGATAACGTCCGATGGAAAGCATGCTGCTCTTTCCATGGTTGTAGGTGACATGCTGGCCGACCATCTGCCGGTATTCGTTGATGAAGCGGTCCGCGTCACCATCGTTTTGTTTGCGGGTGATGGAAAGGATGGGATAGCCCAGAAGGGCCATACTGGCCCCCAGCATTTCCCAATTTCCGTAATGGGCCGTACACATGATGACGCCGCGGCCTTCGGCATAAGCCTCTTCGAGGTGTTCCAGGCCTTCGAAGTGGACAAGGTTCCTAAAATTGGCTTGATTGATGAGGGGATAGCGCAGGACTTCGATGAGCATGCGCCCGAAACGGGTAACGCTCTCCTTGGCGATGCGTTCTGCTTCAGTCTCAGACACGCCAAGACATTCCTTGACGTTTTCCTTGGCCATATAGCGCCGCCATTTGGGTGTAGCCAACCAGCCAATTTGGCCCAAGGCATAGGCCAGGGCATCATTGAAGCAGGTTGGCTGCACGCAGGCAATCCGGCTCATCAGTTTCATGAGGGAATACGCAAGCATTGCAGCAGTGCCTCCTTAAGGCAGGGTCTCCTTCTTTGGCACCCCTTCCCGCGGGAATGAGCTGCCCAAAGGGCCCTTGAAAGGATGCGGCGCTGCCTTGGGACAAATCAGCCCGAAAGGCGGCCGCGGACCTTTCTCATGAGTTAGAAAGTAAAGTTGACGCTCCCATAAAGATGATGGGTCCGATAGCCAACTTCAGCCGTCGTAAATTTAGCAAGGGGAATGGATGCGCCATAGTTGAAATGGCTGCCGTCATATTCCCCCATAAGGGTAAGGGACTGGCTTCCGAGTTTGATGTCCTTTTCAATGGCACCAAATCCCTTTTTGTATTGGTCCGTACCAATCCCGCCATGAATCTTAAACCCAAACGGCAGGGCCTTACTGACGACAACATAACCGCGACGGTCCTTTTCATCCCCCAGGTCGTCGCCGCCAATGGCAATGGCCGGAGTTACAGGGGTTTCGCGCAGAAGCTCCCATTTCGCACTTACTGTGCTGTAGATATCGCTGTCTTTCGGATCAAAGCGGGCGCCTGCCACTTCAAGGCCCAGGGGCAAGGCCACATTGCCATGAAGGATCTGTCCATCCTTTGTCATGTCGTAACCAACGGAAACATGGCCTGGCAAACGGACAAAGGCGCTCGGGGTATTAATAATGCCGCTCGTTCCGTTTGGCGTAATCTTGGCTTCTGCCGCCAGCGGCATGGCAGAAGCAAGCGTCAGAATGGCAAGGGTCGCAACAGTCTTTTTCATGAAACCAAAACTCCTTTATTTATCGTCTTTTTTCTCGAGGGTTTCCACGAGTTTTTCCAGTTTGCGGACTTTTTTCACAAGATCACCGAGCTTACGCTGACTGGCCATCATGCGCAGCCAGTCTACATGGCTCTGCGCCGGGAAGCCAGCCCAGACAACATTGTCCGGGACGTCACTGATGATGCCGGTTCGCCCGGCAAAGGTGCAGTTGCTGCCAATCTTGAGGTGGCCTGCGGTCGCGGCCTGACCGCCAAAAGTCGTATTGTGGCCTACCGTGACAGATCCTGAAATACCGACGTGGGCCACAAGGATGCAGTTTTCTCCGATAACATCATTATGCCCGACATGGACAAGGTTATCGATCTTGGTGCCCTTGCCGATGACCGTACTGTCAACGGTTGCTCGGTCAATACAGGTGTTGCAGCCGATTTCGACATCATCGCCAACAACGACGTTTCCCGTCTGAAGGACCTTGGTATGCTTTCCTTCGCTCGTGATATAGCCAAAGCCATCACCGCCGATGACACAGCCAGACTGGAGGATGACCCGGTCACCGATGATACAGTTTTCACGGACTGTGACATTCGAATAAAAAGTGCAGTCGCTGCCCACTTTTGCATGGCGGCCGATATAAACATGCGGGTAGATGATGGCATTATCCCCAATTTCAGCATCTTCTGCAATATAGGCAAAAGGCAGGATGGCGGCATTTTTTCCAATACGAGCCGTCGGATGGACAAATGCGTACTGACTGATACCTGATTCGACACTTTCAGGCGGACGGAAGAGCATCAGCAGTTTGGCAAAAGCCGCCCGTGGGTTCTTTACACGGATCAGGGCCTGGGGGCCTTTGAGTTCTCCTTCTTCAGGAATCATGATGGCGCCGGCCCGGCTCTTACCGGCCAGTTCCAAATAGGGCGGTACGGCAAAGGAAATTTCCGTAGGGCCTGCTTCCTCAAGGCCGTTCACGCCTGTAAGCTTCAGGGAAGGATCTCCTTGGATAATACTACCCTGTAAGAGATCTGCCAGTTCCTGCAGCGTTTTTTCCATAGCTAACATCCTTTCTTGTGATTTGTTCAGCCTGGGCAGTGCGCTCCCCTGCGTACCTGTCTATCCCAGAGTGACAAAAATGGAGCGTTGGAATACGGGAAAAAGGCGAACACACGGTTCGCCCTTTATGTCCATTATTTCATGGCTTTGATGATGTCTTCCGTGACGTCGACGCCGCCTTGCGGAACAGCTTCCTTCACGAGAATGGCACCGAGGTTCTTTTCCTTGGCAACCTGAGCCGCGGCAGCTTCAAAACTGCTCTTTACTTTATTTTGCTGCTCAGCCTGGAAGGTACGGATTTTGGCACTTTTTTCCGTATAGATTTTTTTTGCTTCTTCATCGCTCTTACCCTCTGTTTCCTTGGTAAGTTCGTCTTCCATAGCCTTGCCTTTTTCCTGCAGTTCCTTTGTGGCATTCTTGAAGACTTCACTGTCCGTCTGGACCTTCTGCATATCTACAACGCCAAACTGCTGATTGCGGCCACAGCCAAAAGCAAAGATGGCCATAACGATCATACCGATTGCCAAAATTTTTTTCATGTTTCTGATCCCTCTTACTCAACTATATTTTGTACTTCTTTTTCCACGTCGTCCGTGATGTCATCGGCCGATATGTTGGCCCGCGGATTCCGAAAAACCAGGGTGTACTTCCTGGTAAGATTGATTTTCTTGATGGCGCTGAGGATATCACTGTCGATTTCCTCACGCAGTTTCTGCGTCTCCGCGTCCTGACGCTGAATCTGAGTATCCATGGAAGCAATGAGCGTATCAAGCTCTTTTTGTCCAGGTTGCTGTTCTTTTTTCGTCAGGTCAAGACCCGTTTCTTCCTTTACAAGATCCACCGTAAGGGATTGTTGGAAGGCATCCATGCGGGCACGGCTTTCGCTGATGTCAGAAGCCATCTGCTCCTTGATCCACGCCGCTTTCTTTTCCTCGATGGCCTCAATGGCCTCACGGCGCTTATCCAAAAGCTCCTGTTCTTCTTGGAGCAAGGCATTTTGGGAGGCTTCACTCATCTTGATACTGCCAAGCTTTAAGCGCACATTAAAGAGCGGGATACGGAAGCGGGTTTCCACATCTTCCCGGTCCTTTTGGACATAGGATTCAGCCGCTGCATCAAGGCTTTCCGCCTTTTTCTGGAGAAGATCCTGTTCCTGGGCTTCTTTTTCCGCAATCTTTGCCGCCAGCTGGGCGGAACGGAAGCGGTCTCGGCCCTTTCCTGCAAGGGAGCGCATCTTACCCAAAATGGCAAGCTGCTGATGACCGTCCTTGAGCTGCCGTTCCCGGAGGGCCTTTGCTGTTTCAAGGTCCGTTTTTTGTTTTTGCCACACCTTGTACTTGGGATGCTGTTTGACGAGCCGGTCCCAATCCACGACGGCAAACCGTGGTACTTCCCTCGAAAGGAGGCCGTTTTTCAGGGACGCACAGCCCGCTGTCACCATAAGGCACGCCACTAGGAGGCAGATAAGCTTCCTCATAGGTCCCTCCTCCTTCATGAGCCCTTAGTTTTTCTTGGCTTGTTTCTGGAGTTCTGCCTGGACATCAGCCGTCACATCAACACCGCCATAAACGACAGCGCCTTCATTGACGATGACCGTAAGCCCCTTGGTCTTGCCGACAGCGACAATGGCGTCATCAACTTTTTTCTTCAAGGGGTCGACAAGTTCTTTCTGCTTATCCTCAAGGCCTTTTTGCAGCTCTTCGTGGAGCTTTTGCTTATCGGCGTCACTCATGTCCTTACTTTTTTCGTTGTACTGGCTTTCAGCATCCTGGGCAGCTTTCTGCATTTCCACCTGAGCATCCTGGATGCCTGGGACGGCCTGGACCAGTTGGTTGTAGTTTACTTTGCCAATGGCAGAATCAGTTGTTCCGCCGGAACCACCCGTGAGACCGGCACCCCGCACAGCAATGGCGAAAGCACCGATGACGAAGATGGCGGCAATCGCAAGGGACACCACTTTCACGTTTTTCTTATTGGCAAATTCAATCATTTCTATCCCTCGTTCCTCGTTTTTCTTTTAGAATTGTCCACCGAAGCTGAAGTGGAAGCGGCCGCCCCGATCAGAACTGTCAAGGCGATAGCCATAGTCCAGACGGATTGGGCCAAGCGGAGAGTTGATGCGCAGTCCCAAGCCCACCGTGTACTTCAGGTCGGACAGGTCAAAATCCGTTTCATCATAATCCTTGCTCCAAGCATAGCCAGCATCCGTAAAGGTGACACCCTGAACCTGCTTGATGATTGGATAACGGAATTCCAGGGAGCCCTTCAGCATGCTGTTGCCCTTGAACTGGTCATCGCGGTAGCCACGCAGGAATTCACTGCCGCCGACGGTAAAGCGCTGGCTGAGCGGCATATCCCCGTTGGCATAGCCGGCACCGAGATTAAGTGCCCAGACATTGTCCTTACCCATGCGATAGTAGTAACGATAATCGGCTTGATATTTTTCAAAGCGGAAGTCACCGCCGAAGTTTGCCCATTCAAAGGAATACATGGTACGCTTGCCTTCGCGGGGATCATAAATGTTATCACGCGTATCAAGGATACGGGCAAAGGTGATACTGCGGGTCGTACCGAAGTTCTTCTTACGGCGTTCCGCAGCAACGTCTTCACCAAGATACCTGCCTTCATCAACGCCTTCAAAGTACTGGTTCGAATCGTAGCCATCGACCTTGCCCTTGTACTTGTCGTCGCGGTTTTTCAAGGTAATCTGGTTAGTGATGAATTCGTTGTCAGTGACGCGGCTGAAGAAAATTTCTTCGCCGATGCGCTTTTTGTAGTAACGGGCAATTTCATCGCCGTCACGATCGTAATCGGCATATTCGTTCGTCATATTATAGAACGTAAAGCCCGCCGTAGTTTCCTTGTCATCAATCCACGGTTTGATGTAGGAGACTTCAAAGTTGGTATTGGTTTCATCATCGCCGCCAAATTCCCAACGGACATTGACACTGTCACCCGTCCCGCGGAAGTTCTTATCGCCGACGCTGACCATGCCTAAGAAACCATCTGCATCGGAGTACCCGGCCCCAATGCCGAAAGTTCCCGTGCTCTGCTCAACGACCGTGATTTCAACGGATACGGTATTGGGCATCTGACCTGGATTCAGTCGGATATTGACATCCTCGAAGAAGCCGAGGTTGTAGATTTTCTGCATGGAACGGCGCGCCAGCTTGGCGTTGAAGGGATCGCCCTTTTTCATGCGCATTTCACGGATGATGACATAATCCTTCGTCTTTGTGTTGCCCTTGACGCGATAATCTTCAATGACGCCTTCAGCAACCTGAAGGATCAGATGACCATCAGGGAGCATGCGGATATCGCTGACTTTGGCCAAAATATAGCCTTGTTCCGCATAGAGGCTTTCCACCTTGCGGGCCCCGACATTGACGTCGCGGGAATTCACCACTTCGCCTTCCTTAAGTCCCATGGCACGGATGATGTCATGGCTCGAGATCTTCGTGTTGCCTTCAACTTCAAGTTCCGTGAGGATGGGGTTTTCAGCGACATGATAGACAATCTGGACGCCTTCGGGAACGCGGGTAAAGGTCGGAACGATATCATAGAACCAGCCAGTTTCATAAAGGGAACGGATGTCGTCCTGCATTTGAACCGCAGTAAACTTCGTACCCGCGCTCATCTTGAGGCTGTCTTGAAGGACTTCCGCCTTTTCATGCTGATTGCCCTCAAAGGTTACTTTTGTCACCGTCAGATTCTCATATCCCTTAACTGAATTGGCAAGCTTATCGTATTCGTCAACAATGCCTGCTCCATCATCAGGCGTAAGGAAACTGCGGCCAGGTGCCTTGCGGTTTTGGGCTTCGGCGATTTCCTTCTGCTGCTGCATACGGGCTGCCAGCTGCTCATCCTGGGCTTCTTGCTCCTTGCTTTCTTTTTGGAGGGTTTCCTTCCCTACCTTTTCGATATAGGTAATGCCATTGCGGCGCACTTCACGATAGATGGGCTTATCAGGCAGGGTTTCTTCTGTCTTGGCACTCTCTTTTTGAGAGTCATCCGTGATTCCGGTTCCGGTGCCAATTCCTTCTTTTGCTTCTTCCGTTACCTCAATGGTTCCGACTTCTCCCGATTGGGTCTGGACCCCATTTTTGGTCAACGTCACTTCCTGGCTGTGGGAAACCTCTGCATAGGCAGGCGAACTCAGCAGTAAAGATGCAAAAATGGCTGCCGACAGCTGTTGCCAATGTAATTTGCTATTCATACATAACCCCCTACAAGTTTCGGTTAGAATCCTTCTAGCTGGTTGGATTCAGTAAATATACGCTACAATTATACCCTTTAGAAAGAAAAATTACTAGTCAAAGGCAGGATTCGAGAAAAAAGTTCACAAAAAAGAATTCCCCTTTCCGGCCTTTTCCTGGGCGGCTCCTAGCGCAGAAAAAGGCAGAAGGGGAAAATGATCAGTCAAAGGGGGCGGGCTCCAGACTGGACGAAGGCGCTCGCTCCCCATAGCCCGTGAGCCCACCGCCACCTTACGCCGAAAAGAAGCAATGGGCCACGCACCTAGGTCAATCAGGGCCGTGCTTTTCTTTAGAACCTCGTATGATACTGTACACCATACCAGGCCCTGTTTTCTTCGTCAACGGATACGCTGAGGTTCAGGCGGCGGTTGAGGAAGTATTCCGCAAAGATGCTCGAGTCTTCCCCATCGAAGCTTGCCGTATAGCCAAGACGAAGTTTGTCGCCGAAACTTTTAGCCACAAGCCAGTTGTATTGCCGCCGATCATCGCCAATCACTTCATTTGCCCGTTTCGCATCGACGCTAAAGCCAATGCCGGACTGGAGACTGCCACTGTAGACGCGCAGTTCGTCCAGCTGCAGGGCCTGTTTGATGGCATCTTCCACATCGGACAGGTAGCTTAGCTGGATACCAGCGTCGATGAGCCCCATCCAATCATTGTTGGTCAGGTCCGCGTTATCCGTCTTCAAGGTCAGGAAGCGTTTGAGCGTATTTTCATCCTTGGGCGGATCACTCTTTAGATGGACCTGCAGTCCATCCATGGACAGCGGTCCTTCGATGGTGGCAAGGATCATGTACTGGCCAAGACGCGTAAAAGCTTTCATATCAAGGTGGGGCGTAAACGTTCCTCGCTCCGGCCAAGTGACGATGCTGCGGCCCATCCTAAAGGGGGTATTGAGGTAATTGAGGGTTCCCTTTGTCAGATTGATGGCGCCTGTAATATCCGGATCTGCTGTCGTTCCCCCGAGGTGGATCTTGCCGCCGCCCCAGATATCGTAGAAGGACGCTGTATGAAGGTGCATCTTCTCCCCGAGGTCAACTGTAAAGTCAAGACCAATAGGCGATCCGCCGCTGCCAAAACTCGGCACGGAGGTCAGTCCGATATAGAGATCCTCCAGATTGAGAGCGCCCGCTACAAATGGCATCCCATTTTTCTGTGTAACGGAAATGTCCCCATTGACCTTGCCTCCAATCTGCCGCGAATCAATGAAGACATCGCGGATGGCCGCCGTAAGGGCATAAGGCGATTCCCCGCCATGAAGTTCATAGCTTCCTGACGCCATGACGCTGCCATGATCGCCAATGACGGCAGACAGTTCCTTAAGATTGACTTTCGTTCCTGCAAATTCTGTATCTAGCTTCACGTGGTCGATGGTATTATTCATGCCCCGCAGCTTGATAGTGCCGTCATCGAGACGAATCGCACCATCTAAGGTATAGTCCTCCAAGGTCCCGCTCACATTGAGGTTTCCTTTCATAGGACCGGTTGCCCACTGGACATATTTCGTAAGCGTCGGCAGGATGTCAAGATTTGCATTGTCAAGGTGCAAGTCAAGGTTCATCCGCGCGTCGGGATTACGGCGATCCTCCTTGGCCCGTAACAGGTCAAGGGGCAGGGTACCGTAGGCAGACAGCTTATAGATTCCGCGCTGGACAAGGAACTGGTTCAAGGTAAACATACCATCCCGCAGTGTGGCCATGCCGTAAATGGAGTCGAAGGTTACTCCGCTTACAGAGCCGCCCGTTACTTCAAGGGAGAAGTTCCCATTTGGATCATCAAAGGGCCCCTTGACCTGTGCGGCCATATTGAGGGCACCCCCAATTTCCGGCGGATCATCAAGGCTTACCGTAAGGATTTTAGGCGAAATGCCATTTGCCGCGACTTCAAGGTCCAAGGTCCGGTTCTTCATATCCACTTCACCTTGGGCAGCAAAGAGACCGCCGCCTTTTTCAAGGGCCTGGAGCTGGTTGATATGCCAAACGCCGAGGTGACCAAAAATATCAAAATCAGCGGAATCAAAGGGAACACCCTGCACTTTTCCATCTTCCACCTTACCTTTGATGGCAAGGCCCGTTCGGCGTCCATTCGGATTAAGGGCAATGGTACCGGAAAGAAACCCATCAATATCAAGGTCGTAGCCGCCCATTTTAAGGAGACTCCGTACGTTCCCCCGCTCCACTTCCGCTTTCCACTGGTAGTAATGGTTCAAAAGGTCAATATGAGCGGACAGGAAATAGTCTCCTCCTGATTTCTGCTGGAAGGAGCCTTCAAGTTCATTGATTTTGCCCCCCGTGGAATCAATGGATAGGGCAAGTCCCGTGAACTCCTCACCGTTGATGATTACGGAATTTGAGGACAATACACCGGTGAAAAGCGGATTGGAAAGGTTGCCGCTTACAGCCCCGTTAAAGTTCACGCTGCCTTGGAGACTGGCTGCTTCCTTAAGCCAAGGCAGACGCTGGAGCATGATGCCGTAGGCGTCGATTCCTAGGGCAAGGTCTCCATTTTTAGCAATGGTCCCTGCAAAGGTTGCGGTCGATGTCAAGGCCTGGAGCTTGAAGTTTTTCATCGTAATAGCGCCGTCATTGACGGAGTAGTCACCAGATAGCTCATCGACAAGGAACTTATTGACCGAGCCATCGTAGGCCCGCACATGACCCGTAATATTAGGATTTTTTAGCGTCCCTGTCACGTGGACCGTATTGGTGAGGTTTCCTGTAACAGGAAGAGGCAGGGCAAAGGCATCGGAGAAAGGTTCAAGACGTACGCCCTTGGTGACGACTGTCAGGTCAAGCCATGGATCATCACCCGTAAGGACAACGGAGCCATCAAGTTCGTGACGGCCTTGCGGCGGATCAAGCTCCACCTTCGTCAGACGGACGACACGATCCTTCCAGCTGACAAGACCGTGGGCTTCTTTTGCGATAAAGCCTTTAACGGAGACATCCTTGAGAGAAAAGGCTGCCGTCCCTTCTGGGTCATCCGTGGTTCCTTCAATCATCATGTGGGCAGAAAGGAGACCCTCTCCTTCTTCTCCGAAGGAGGCAAGGATAGGTCCCACAGGGAGATCCGTAACATAAAAATTTCCCTTAAGGGCTGAGCCTTCAAGACTGCCCGAGCCTGTCACAGAGCCGCCATTTTCCGAATTGGCCGCAAAGCGGTCCAAGGTCAAGCGACCCTTTTCATACACAGCGCCCAAATCAACATGGGTAAAGGAGAGCCCATGGACCGTGAGGGACAGATCATCACTAAGGACGTGGGCAAAAAGGTCATCATCATAGCGTCCCTCAGCATAGAGGTCGCCGGAAAGGACAATGCTGCCTACATCAGGGGCCACCGCTCCCAAATCAAGACTCTCGCTTTTAAGCGTCGCAGCAAAAGTGCGGTCCTGCGTATCATATGAAGCCGTCAAGGTTCCTTTGCCGCCAGCAAGATAGAAGGTTCCGTCCGTAACATTTACTTGGGTTCCCTGAGCCGAAAGGGGCAAGTGAAGGTTATCTATTTCATATCCATTCACGGTCAAGGCCGGACTGTCCACGGTTCCCGCGGCAAGAAGGCTGTCAAAAGAGCCATCCAGGGAGGCACTTGCCGTAACACGGCCTGAAAGAGGAAGGTCCAAGGGAATTGCGTCAAGGTCAAAGTCATCCGTCTTTACAGCAAATTGGTGAAAAACAGGCGTCTGTGCGTCTGTAAGGTCAAGTCCCCCATTCAAGGTAACCGATGACCTATCAAGGGACACCGTAAAATCTGTAAAAGCAAAGTCCTTATTATCAAAGTGGACTGTTCCTACAGCCGTAAGCGGCAGCAGGAGATTGTCCTTATGAACGGATAAGGATAGGGAATCTGCCTTGACGCTCCCCGAAAGCTTACTTTCCTGATCATCGTTGCGCCAGGTAACAGAAAGCTTTGAAAGGGTTCCTGCAAGATCCGCTATAGGGGCATAGTGTGCCACAAGGGCCGCGTAGGGCGTTACGCAAAAAGTTTCAGTGCTCGCCGACACTTCTCCGGTTCCGTCACTTTTAATGGAACCAATCAGCTGCAGCTTCTCCCCCTTTACCGTCGTAAGATCCATGTCAAGACCATAGACAGGGTTATGGACAAGGTCAATGGAACCGGATGCACCGACATGCCATGCGCCATAAGGCGTTGAAAGCTGAATCGAGCCTCGATTGACCGTCACTAAGCCGCGGAAGTCCTCACTGGACGACTCAGACTTTTTAATAAGATTTTCCACGTTCCAGCGATCGCTGCTGTCCATGACCATATACACCGTTGGATCGTTGATGGCAACAAGGCTCACCATCCTGCTAATTCCGTGTCCCAGCAACAGGTTCAATGGATTGACGCGAACAGCGACTTCCGGAATCTTTGCCACAAGGATACCCGCTCGGTCATAGACCGCACTGTCCTTGATGCGGAAGGTCAGGTCCGGGCTGACCTCAATCCGGTCAATATGGAGTTTTCCGTTGATATACTGAGCCGCTGTTTCCTCCACCATGGGCCGCACCGTGGGGAGCACCCTTGGCATGAGAACCTTGAATGTCCCTACATAGAGTGCCGGTATGACAAGGAGAAGGAAAGGCAGGCGTTTTTTCCATTTTGGCCGCATGATCCGCCTTTCTGGAACGGGATACCGTTCCCCTTGGGAAAATCGGGTGAAAAAGGGGCTGGTTGTTCCGTTTTCCCATAGATACAACTATAGTATACCAAAGTGAAGGGAAAGAAGAAAATAAATTTTAGTTGAACGGGATTAGGAATGCTGTAATGCTATGAGGGAGTAACGCTAAAACTGTAAAGCGCGGTGCAAATTCATTCGCAGTCCGACGGGCCGGCCCTTTCCTAAGGTGAGACGTCCATCACACAAAAGAACATGCCCCCATTGTTTCCATAGAACAATGGGGGCATGTCTTCACATCAAATCGGTCGATTTGTGCGCCGAGCACTCCTATCTTATTCTTCCACATCCGTCGGAACACCCATGGACTGTTCAAGCAGTGCCCATGACGTGTTGTAATCATAGAGGGCTTGGATGTAGTTATTTTTGGCGGTCGTCAGGGCAACGGAAGCATCGAGGACGTCCGTGTTCGTTCCCACACCGGCCTGGTAGCGCAGCTGGGCGATACGGTAATCTTCTTCTGCTTGTTCAACCGCGACTTCCGTTGTCTTGATGCGTTTTTCTGCTTCCCGCATGCTAAGGTACGACGTTCTGACAGCAAGGTTCACTTGATCGCTGATCTGGCGATAGCTTTCCTCGGCTTTGACAACGTTAGCCTTGGCCTGACGGATCTTAGCAGCATTGACGCCATAGTCCCAGATGTTGAAGTCCACAGAAGCCCCAACGGACCACTCATATTTATGGGCACCAGGGAAACGGTCATCAGCCCAGCCATTAGCGGCGCTGAGGCTCAATTGTGGCAGGGTTGCCGCGTTGGCAATCTTTTGTTCTGCTTTTGCCATATCAACGGAAGCCTGGGCCTGATGGATCTCGGGCCGGTTCAGCATGGCATAGGACAGGCAGTTATCAAGGGTATAATCATTGGGTTTATATTCCAGTCCTTCACTCAAGGAAAGAGGGGTTCCCGTCGGAAGTCCCAAGACATTGTTCAAGGTGGCTACAGCCACATCATAGTTATTTTGGGCCTGGGTCAGGGTCTGCTGGGCATCGACAAGTTCCACCTGACTGCGAAGAACATCGACTTTTGCGGAAACACCTACATTAAACTGGGACTGGGTATTCCTCAGATGCTCAGCCAGCCGGTCCACGGTTTCTTTCTGGAGGTTCACCGTATTGATGCTTTCAAGGACATCATAATATCCCTTGGCCGCATTGTAGCGCGTCGTCTGGTAGGCGCTATTCATGCCATATTCATAATATTTTTGGTTGGCCTTGGCTTCTTCTATCTGACCTTCGAGTCTCCCGCCCGTGTAGATAGGAACGGAAATGCTCACAGTGTTCGTGCTGCTGTTTGTCCCCACAGGGCCAGTAGCGAGCGTTGCACCAGCAGCCGTCTTATACCTCATGTTCCGCCCCGTGGAATGAGCAAAATCAATGCTTCCCCAACGAGCTGCCCGAGCCGCGTCAAGTCCTGCCTTAGCGGCATCCAGTTCGGACGAGGAAATCTTGACATCAGAGTTATTTTCAAGGGCCATGCGAACGGCCTTATTCAGATCGAGGCTGACAGATTGAGGTGCCTCTTGGGCAAAAGCGGTACCAAGAGACAGGACACTCAAGAAGACAGCGCCGATCAGTGCTTTTTTATGGATATGCATGACGTATCGTACCCTCCTCAAATTCTGACTGGCTAGTCAGTAATACACATTATATGCGCAATATTTTTGAAAGTCAACGGGGTGAGCCGGTTTTTACTCCCGTTCCACCAATTGTTCACAAATCCTTAAAAACGGGCCCTCAGTCCCAAGTAGGTGAGATCACTATGCCCATCAAGGACATCCATGTTTTCTCCAATGAGGGACAGTTTTGGGGAAAAGGCCCACTCAGCGCCTACCTTGAGCTTACCGTCATTGAAGTCATAGTAATCCGTAAAGAGATGGAATTTGGGCGACAAGAGCCAATCCGCACCAACACCAAATTCGCCTTCCATGAGGCCAACACGGCCCACAATGAACTTGCCAAGGCGCTTGTTGTAATGGAAATTGAAATCATCATCGCCGCCGGCGTCGCTCACACCGAGGTAGAAGAAATCATTTTGGCTTGTCGGCAGTTCGGCACCGATATCGGCACGCCATTTACTGTCCTTGTCGCGATACATGACATCTGTCCGAATGCGGGCATCGGCAACGACGCCCATGACGCGGTTTGCTTTTTCGCTTGTTTCAGCCGCGTTATGGATGGTAATCTTAAGATCGTCCTGGACCTTAGGGTCGGTCACAACGCCCTGAAGGGAAGCCGCTGTTTCCTTGATGGTTTCACTGACGTCCTTCATATTGGCCGCCATGAGGGCTACGTTGCGGCCCGTTTCGCCGTTATTGTCAGCCTGGGTCATGATGCTGTTCATGTGGACTGTCATTTCCTTCATTTGGCCGACCATGGCATGGATATCACCTTGGTTATCCTGGGCCATCTGGGCCAAAGCCTTCGTAAAAGCATTGAGGTTCTTTGTGATTTCTCCGGTCTGGACAAAACCTTCCCGCATGGACTTCTGGACAGCTTTATCACCAAAGACGTTGCTGAAGGCATCAGCAACAGTCTCCAATTTTTCCATAACCTTGCCCGATGAATTCATGAGCTTATCAACGCCTCCCGTTGTTTGCCCCGTGATTGTCTCCCCTTCCCGGAAGGTGACACCCGTAGCAATCTCCGGAGGGGTAATGGTAACAAACTTGGTTCCCATGACGCCGTCCATGCCAATGCCAAACTGGGAATTACGGGGCACTTTTTGTTTCTGGTCAATTTTCATGACAACCTTGACTTTGGACCCATCGACGAGAATATCATCGACCTTTCCAATCGGAACACCGGCAAAGCGGACTTCGTTGCCGACTTTGAGACCATTGACATTGTCAAAGATGACATTGAGCTTATACTGCCGGGACGCAAAACTGAATACACCCAAAAAGGTGAGCATCAGCGCCAGGATAACAAACCCGCCCAGCGTCACGGCTCCAACTTTTACTTCGTCTGTGGATTTCATGATTTCACTCCTTTGTTGGGTTCTCTTCAAATAGGTCACTGCGGATGAAGGCCTTTACAAGGGGCTGGTCCGTATGACGGGCCTCGTGGGGCGTCCCAGAAAAGACAATCTTACCCTGATTGAGCATGAGGATTCGGTCCGCGCAGAGGAAGGCGGACGCCATATCGTGGGTTACAAGGACGGACGTAATGCCCCGCTTACGTTTCGTATCAAGGATAAGCTGACTGATGTTTGCCGCCATAATGGGATCAAGGCCAGCCGTAGGTTCATCATAAAGGATGATTTCAGGATCAAGGGCAAGGGCACGGGCGAGGTCAACGCGCTTTTTCATTCCCCCAGAAAGTTCTGCGGGATAGGCTTTTTCGTTCCCAGAAAGTCCTACGGACGAAAGGAGGTCCCTTACCCGCAGTTTGATATCGTCTGTTAGCATGTGGGTATGCTGCTTAAGACCAAAGGCCACATTTTCTTCCACTGTCAGAAAATCAAAAAGGGCAGAATACTGGAAAACCATCCCCATGTGAAGTCGCAGTTCGTTCCACTGTTTTTCCGTAAAATGATTGACCTCACGGCCTTTTATCCGGACACTGCCCCCCATCGGTTCAAGAAGCCCAATAAGAAGTTTCAGGGTCGTACTTTTGCCCGTACCGCTCGGACCGATAATAGCAACGGTCTCTCCTTTTTCAACGGAAAAGGATACATGGTCAAGGACCGTCTTGTCCCCAAAGGACATGTCCACGTCCTTAAATTCAATTACCGTTTCGCTCATATCAGCCTCCATGGACGTACAACATAACGGAGAGGAAATAGTTGAAGATAAAGATCAAGATAATGGAAAGAACAACGGATGCCGTTGTAGCCTTGCCTACCCCTTCGGCCCCTTGCTGAGCATTAAGGCCCTTATGGCATCCGATGACGGCGATGATGGCACCAAAAACGGCACCTTTGATGAGGCCGCCCACAAGGTCCCAAGATTCAACGAAGCCACGAATGGATTCGATGAACATATGGCTCCCGATTCCGGCATAGTTCATAGCAACAAACCCGCCGCCGATATCACCGACGAGGTTGGCATAAATAACCAGGATGGGCATCATGAGCACAATGGCGAGAAAGCGCGGGGCCACAAGATACTGGGTTGGACTAGTCGCCATAACGCGTAGGGCATCGATTTGTTCCGTGACCTTCATAGTACCGATTTCAGCAGCAATGGCGGCTCCGATTCGGCCGGCCACAACAACACCGGCAAGGATAGGTGCCAACTCGCGGGCCATAGCAATGGCCACAATGCCGCCGACGGAATCAGCTGCACCAAAACGGACAAATTCCTTCGCCGTCTGAACGGATAGGACCATGCCCGTACACATACTCGTCATGCTTACAATAGGCAGGGAATCTGCCCCAAGCTTTGCCATCTGGCGCAGGACCTCCCGCGGTGTGGCCTTGGAAAGGGCGCTGCATGTCGCAAAAAAAAGATTCATGATGCGTCCTGTCGCCTGAAAGGCATAAACGGCCCGGCGGCCCAAATAGGCACAGATTGTCTTAAGTCCCATGACGTAACTCCTTTATTGCAGGAACGCAGGCGTTCTGCATACTTAGAAATCATTCTATCATTATACCGCATTTTGTAGAAAAAATTAATGAAAAAATAGGTCTCTTTATGAAGCCTTGCTGGCCCGTCACGACTTGTATGCGAGAAAAATCGTCCGGACAGTTTTCCTGATACGGCATGAGCCCATTGCTTCAGGACCTTCTTTCCTAAAGCAATGGGCTCACTATCGTTATCAAGGTGCCGCAATTATTGCGGGAATCATTTTATCGCTTTTTCACCTGCACTGTAATTCCTGTTTCCCCGCTGATGATGAAGTCCATGGTATATTTCTGCTTGTTTGGGCTTCCTTTGAGGAGGGTCGAAACACCGGAAGCAAAGCTTTGGGCATCTCCGTCCTTAGCTTCTACAGAATCAAGATTCTGGGCAAGATCTACGACAATTTCATTATTGGCATCCATACTATTGAAATCACTCAGGAAATCCTTGAATTCCCGCTGAGCATTGGCCATAGAGCCAGCCATCTGCTCATCCCCCGCATTTTGCTGGTTACGGCGGTTCAAGGCGTTTTGCAGCCATTGTGTCGCGTTGCCGCTGCGTACAATGAGGTTCATGGGCCCCGGTTTCTGCTTATCAGGGACCTTGAAGTGGATGGTCCTCGTAAATTCCTTGGCCCGATAGGGCTTAAAGGTCAGGCGAATGGGCAGATCCCCGCCCTGTACCACAGGCTGATTGGGGAAGGAGGCGCTGACCAGTTCCGCTACTTCGCACTGAGCGCTTGTTTCCACATCAACATTGACATCAAAGATCTTCACCGTGTCAAAGCGGTTGTTCATAAGCATATCAAGCGCGATATTGAGCTCGGAATTCGTGATCTTGCCGATGTCCTTGCTGCTATAGAACATGTTCTCCCGGCGCAGGCGGATGGGACCTTCCTTCTCTCCCTGGGCAGTTACGGTGAAACGGATACGGCTTGTTCCGCCGCCTTTACGGTCCTTGGCAAGGCTTACGGCGTTATACGCAACCCCGTCCACAAGGGTTGGCACAAGGTCCTCATCAGTGACAAGCTGAACATTCGTTGATTGGTGAAGGCCACGGTCCATATCAGTGACAGACACGTACATGGGGATGATCTTGGCATTTTCTCCCAATTTTCCCGCAACGCCGCTTAAGCGATCCTCTGTAATGCGCCCCAAGGTATCACCAAGAGAGCCCACTTTAAAGGCGCTCTGAATATTAGGGACAGCTGCATAGATATAGGCATTTGTCATGAAATAGTCACTCTTACCATGCTGCATAAAGGGATGACCAAAAGCCAGGATATGGCCATCATCCCCCACCCAAGTAACAGTGCCAATGGCACCAATATTCATATCACCCCGGACCAAGGAAACACCGACGGAACTTCCCGGTTCGAGTCCCACACCGGAAAGAGCATCAGCCCCTGTCGGTACGGCATAACTTGTAAGACCAAAGGGTTTCAAGTTCTCGTTGAGGTGATGAAGTCCATCTTCCGTAAACCCACTGACCATGAGGGGCGTGCTTTTTGCCGCGAGGCCCTCAAAGACGGACGGACGCGGATCAGGTTCCTGAAGCATATCGAGCATCTGGCTAATGGGGGTCAAAAAGCAGTAGTTAGGGTCTGAAAAGGCCTGTCCATACGCCACAGCACCGGCTAGGCGTCCATCAATATAGACCGGGCTGCCGCTCATGCCTTGGGAAATACCGCCATTTTTCCTGAGGTTATCTCCAGAAGCACGGATGAGGATGCTATAGCCCCCTGTTTCCGAACCGGTCACGCCAAGGACCTCCACATCAAAGGTCTCTATCTTGGTACCTTGGAAAACGGTCTTGCCGTAGCCCGTCATGCCTGGGCGCAACTCCTCCACCGCAATGGTGGGTACATTGGCAAATGCCACCGAAATGAGCATCATCCAAACAAGGCTTACCATGAGCCCCATTCGTTTCAAAAAGCGTAGCATAGGTCCTCCCTACTTTTGTTATAGATACGAAAAAGAAGCTGCAACCCTTCACGCGCTGCAGCTTTAAGACTTGTTATGGTTCTTCAATCTGGGCAACAACTTGGCCAGCCGAAACCGTACTTCCTGGCTTTGCCGATACGGAAACGACCTTGCCGCTGCAGTTGGCTCTTGCAGCCGACGCCGAACCAGCAAGGGTCTTGACCGTAACCAGGACGCTGCCTTCCTGGACAGAAGCCCCAACGGAAACAGCGGTCACCACCTGTCCGGAAAGACTGGCTGTCTGCGGTCTTGTGGTTGCTGCCTGAGCAATACCCAGCGCAGCAATGACCATAAGGATAGCGAGGGCCCACACATTTCTTTTATGGAGTAAATTTCTCATCATGATATCCACCTTCTTTATGACAACGACAAATTAGGTTTCGTTGTAGCTATCATTATATATCGAAAGTATCCCTTCATGCAAGTCCCCTTAGCGCGGGAAAAGGCCCAGAGCCACACGGACTGGCCGTTCAGCACCATCGCTGGGACGGTTCTTCACGGCTCCATTCACCACCATTTCACTGGATCCTCCGCCGTCAAAGTTCATGGCCCGATCCGCGCCAAGCTGGATCAGGTAACGTGCCAGTTCAGGAAGGGTCATCCCTGCACTGCGGCTTGACCGTCCGTCTGCCACCACAACAAGGATAGTCCCATCCTTCTTGATGCCAACCGCGGTCCGGGGTGCCCGTCCATCCGCGATATCGGAAGGAATCTCTTCAAGACTTGCCGTCACATTCACAAGGCCGTCATAAACCAGAAGAGGCCCTGCCGTACCCACACTAGGCGCCTTATCGGCAAGAGGACTGCCAAGACTGGTCTTGATCTTGACCTTATCCCCAACAGCAAGGGGGCGCAGGAAGTCCGCTGCCGTGCCATGTCCGGAAAGAACGGTCATGTTCCAGCTCATGGGCATGCTGCCTGTTGTGCCAGTCTTTATGACGCGGCCGTTACGGATGGCCACTTCCACGCCTGCCGCGTTCGTATCCGTTGTATCGTCATAGCCATTATTATAAAAAATCAGGTCATTTTCAAGGCGCATGCGATTCAGACCCGTTATCTTCATTTCCGCCCCATCAGGTCGGGTCACGGTGCCCGTAAAAGAAAGCCGCGGCAAGATGGCTGCTTTTCCCTTTTCTTCAAGAACGAGACCTGTGCGGGGCGTTTCTTCCATACCAAGCCACTTGCCACGAATCTTGAGATTTCCAACAACCCAGATATCGGAGTCAAAATAGGAAGCATTGACAAGGGCCTTGGCCCCAGAACGGCGGGAAATCATGGAAAGGGTCCCCTTTTGGATGGTATGGCCATAACCCGGTACAAATTGGAGTTCATAAGCACTGTCAGGCGCAATCGTGAGAACATAGGTGTCAACATTGCCTGCTCCCAAATTAACGCGGCTCTTTCGGTAGGTCACCCCTTTGCCGAGGTTCTCGCCCGTTTTTTGGGGGGATTCCGTGCTGCTTTTGCTCTTTGTCGGAAAATCAATGACCAAGCGGCCTGGCTTCTTAAGGAAAAAGACCTTGTAGTCCGGTACACTTTCCCGGAAGGTGACGACAAGACGGCTCTTTTTTCCCAATGGCGCCAGGACCGCGTTTTTGACGCGCCGGTCCCTCACCCGTACGGACCGCGTCCGGTCCGTCTTGGCGTCAAAGGTAAGGATGAGTGTCCTGCCTTGGGCCCGTTCCTCATAGTGCATAGTCTCATCAATATCCATGACAAGCCGCGCCCGTGTATCCTTGACGCCGCCCCGAAGGTCACTGATGGTTGCTGCCATGGCCGAACCAGCCATAAGACTTGCTAGAAGCGCAATGGTCAGGGTTCGCCCAATTTGTTTTATGTTCATGTTTTTTGTTCCCTCTCATACAGATGAAAACGGGGCGCCGCACAGCAGCACCCCGTCTATGATGTTGTTGCTATTCCTGATGGAGCAGTCCGTCCATGATGACCGAATGGGAAAAAGCCTTGCCGGCTCCGATGGCAACGCAGTCCAAAGGATCTTCAGCGACCTTTGTCCGAATGTGTGTATCAGACTGGACAACGTCGGCCAGTCCCTCCAAAAGAGCACCCCCACCCGTCAGGACAATGCCTTCACTAAGGATATCCGCCGCAAGCTCCGGCGGCGTCTTTTCGAAAACGGAACGGATGCATGATAGGATCTGGGATACGGGTTCCCCCATGGCACGCATTGTGTCACGGCTCGTCATGCGCAGTGCAGTCGGCAGGCCCGTAATCTGATCACGTCCGTGGACGAGCATATCACCGTGCATTCCCAGACGGCTCACACTGCCAATCTGGAGTTTGATTTCTTCGGCCACGTTGTCTGCGACCTGAATGTTCAAATCCTTTTTGAGGTAACGCACAATGGCCTCATCAAATTTATTGCCGCCGATGCGCAGTGCCTTGCTGGCAACAATACCGCCAAGGCTGATGACGGCCACATCCGTCGTCCCGCCGCCAATATCGACGACCATGCGTCCTTTTGCTTCCCGCACGTCGATGCCAGCTCCAATGGCCGCTGCCAAGGGTTCCTCAATGAGAAAGGTCCTTGCCGCGCCAGCCTGGGCACAAGCCTCAATGACAGCTCGCTTTTCAACACTTGTCACTCCCGTCGGGATGCAGACCATAAGACGGGGCTTAAAAAAGATGTTGCGTCCTACGACCCGTTCGAGAACAGTACCAAGCATGCCGGCAGTCGCTTCATAGTCGGCGACAACGCCGCCAGCAAGAGGTTGGACCACATCGATGCGGTCAGGCGTCTTCCCCAGCATTTCCTTTGCCCGCCGACCGACGGCAACGACTTTTCCATTTGTTTTGTCAATGGCCACCATGGAAGGCTCACGGTAAACAATGCCCCGCTCTGGCAGGAAAATAAGCAGATTGCTCGTTCCCAGGTCCACGCCGACGTCAACATTGGTAAAGAGCCTTGACAGGAAACCTTCTTCCAGCCGCTTCATATGCGCCTCAGCCTACGCGCTGGATGTCGGCCCCAAGGGCCGTCATCTTTGTTACTAGATTCTCGTAGCCGCGGTCGATATGGTAGATATCGGTGATTTCCGTTGTACCATCAGCCACAAGTCCCGCAAGGACCATGGCCGCCCCAGCCCGCAGGTCCGTCGCCCGTACCTGGCAGCCATAAAGCTTATCCACGCCTTCAATGAGAGCTGCCCTGCCGCCGCTTGTCTTGATGTTGGCTCCCATGCGCAGGAGCTCATCCACATGCATGAAACGGTTTTCAAAGACCGTTTCAAGGACCGAACTCTGTCCATCGGCAATGCACATCATGGCCATGACCTGGGCCTGCATATCCGTTGGGAACCCTGGGTAAGGCAAGGTCTTGATTGTAATCGGCTTGAGTTTTCTCGGTCCCACGACGCGCACGTCGTTGATTCCTTCTTCAACGGTACAGCCTGCCTCACGGAGTTTGGCAATGAGCGGTTTCATATGTTCGCACAGGACATTTTCCACCTTGATGTCCCCCTGAGTCATGGCACTGGCCACCATATAGGTTCCAGCTTCGATGCGGTCGGGGATGACAATATGCTCACCGCCCTTCATGCATTCCACCCCATCGATATGGATGGCCGTCGTACCTGCGCCGCGCACCTTTCCTCCCATCACATTGATGTAGTTGGCAAGGTCAACGATTTCCGGTTCCTGGGCTGCATTTTCAATGATGGTCGTGCCTTTGGCCATGGAAGCCGCCATCATAAGGTTTTCCGTTGCTCCAACACTGGGGAAATCAAGGTAGATGGTCGTTCCCACAAGTCCGTTCGGAGCCGAGGCCTCAATACTGCCATGACCTTGTTCAATCCGTGCTCCCAGCGCCTCAAAGCCTTTCAGATGGATATCAATGGGACGCGTCCCAATGGCGCAGCCCCCGGGCAGAGAAATCTTGGCTTTTCCCACACGGGCAAGAAGTGATCCCATGACAAGGAACGAAGCCCGCATGGTGCTCACAAGGTCGTAGGGAGCTTCATACCCCGTAACGACATGGCTGTCGATTTTCAGTGTATGAGGTTTGGATGCATCGACTTTAAGGCCCAGGCACTCCAGGACCTTGCAGATGGTCGATACATCTTCCAGTTCAGGCACTTCTGAAATGACGCTGCCTTCCGTCCCCAGGACAGAGGCGGCAATGATGGGCAGGACCGCATTCTTGGCCCCGCTCACGCGAACCGTTCCCGAAAGGCGATGTCCGCCTTTGACTACCAATTTTTCCACTCTGATTCCCTCACTTCTTTGACTGGGGCCTTGACCCAGTACAAGGCTAAACTTCAATCAAAAACCACAGGCGCCTAATGGCGGACGCCCATGCGGTGCTTTCGTAATTTTTCCTGTCTTTCAAGCTCGTCTTCAAACTGCTCGCGCAGGGCTTCTTTCTCCTCTTCTACGCGTTCCTTGGTTTCCTTGAATCCATCTGGATCCCTTTTCTTGTAACCTTTTTCAGCCTTTGACCACGCCTTGCGGTCAGCATCGGCTTTTTTCATCCGCGCCCGGCTCTTGCGGCGTTTGATGAGCTCCCGCACCTGACGTTTGGACAGTTTGGTCTGTGACAGGTGCTGATAGCGGCGAATGAGATACAGGACAAGCATGGGCGGGAAAAAGGCCACCGCAACAATCCAAAAATTTGGATGGTGCATTTTGGTCCTTTTTGCGTCCCAATGGACAAACGCAACAGAAACAACGAGGAACACAACTCCCAGAACGTGTCTCACGCCCAATGGCACCCCCTCAAATGTCCATGGGTCTTGTTACGTCATCATGCGACGATTGATTTTCTTGCTAACTTTTAGATTATACCATACTATACGGCGCTTGCCTACTGTATAGAGCAAAGAAATAAGGCCCTTGGCGCATAAAGCGGGAACCAGGACCATGGCCCCAGTTCCCGCTGAAATCAAAAAATGGAATGCATACGGATACGATCGGCTAGAATGTTATAGTACGTCTCTTTTTCTCGGATGGTCTTTTTAAGGCGCGCCCGCTGCTCGTCTGTATGGGTTTCCTCGAGACGTTCCTTCAGCTCGGCAATCTCGGCCTTTAGTTGACCCATCTTGCTTGCAGCCATCTTGCTGATAAAATCCATTGTGGCTGTCCCCCTCTCGCAAAACATGCTGCAGACAGTTGATTTTCATTAGGTTTCCCATTCATAGGGTGCGACATGCCCCATGAGGTTTGCCGTCTTGAGCCGTGCTTCGGCTCGGCGCAGCGTCTTTTCCGTATGTTCAATATCGGTGAGGACGCCGGGACGGGTTAGGCGCGCCGCAGCTTCATCGCGGACAGCCTCCCATTTTTTCACATCAATATGTTCTGCAAGTTCTGCCTTGGGCGTGAGGATGATGACCTTGTTATCCTTGACTTCGGCGAACCCGCCTTCAACATATAATAGAATAACATGGTTGTTTCCATCCTGCAACTTAAGGGTCCCCTCACCGAGAACGGCAATGAGGGGTCCGTGGTTTGCGAGGATTCCAATGCCGCCTGTGACCGTATTAAGGAGCACATAGGCAATATCCTTTCGCTTCATGAGATACTGATCAGGCGTCAGGACCTCAAGGGTCATTAAACTTGCCATATCACTCGCCTCTCATCTTCCGGCCCTTTTCAATTGCCTCATCAATGGTTCCCACCATATAGAAAGCTGATTCAGGCAAGTCGTCATGCTTGCCTTCAAGGATTTCCTTAAAGCCCCGGATAGTTTCCTTAAGGGGCACATAACAGCCCGGCTGGCCCGTAAACTGTTCGGCGACATGGAAAGGCTGACTCAGGAAGCGCTGGACCTTGCGGGCCCGAGAAACGATAATCTTATCGGCTTCGCCCAGTTCTTCCATGCCGAGAATGGCGATGATGTCCTGGAGTTCCTTATAACGCTGGAGGATTTCCTGAACGCCGCGGGCTACTTTATAGTGCTCTTCGCCGATAATGAGCGGGTCGAGGATTCGGCTCGTCGAAGCTAGGGGATCAACGGCAGGATAAATGCCCAGTTCTACGATTTCACGCGAAAGGACGGTCGTCGCATCGAGGTGGGAGAAGGTAGCTGCCGGCGCCGGGTCGGTGAGGTCATCAGCGGGGACGTAGACAGCCTGGACGGAAGTGATGGATCCATTTTTCGTCGATGTGATTCTCTCTTCCAGGGCCCCCAGTTCATTGGCAAGGGTCGGCTGGTAACCAACGGCACTTGGCATACGCCCCAAAAGGGCAGAAACTTCTGAACCAGCCTGGATGAAACGGAAGATATTATCGATGAAGAGCAGGACATCCTGACTCATGGCGTCACGGAAGTATTCTGCCATAGTCAGTCCTGTCAGGCCAACGCGCATTCTGGCTCCTGGCGGTTCATTCATCTGACCGTATACAAGGGCCGTCTTGTCGATGACACCAGATTCCTTCATTTCACCCCACAGGTCATTGCCTTCGCGGGTCCGCTCACCAACGCCGGAAAATACGGAATAGCCGCCATGGTTGGTGGCCACGTTATGGATCAGTTCCATGATTAGGACGGTCTTACCGACACCAGCCCCGCCAAAAAGACCGATCTTACCACCCAAAGCATAAGGTGCAATTAGATCGACAACCTTGATGCCCGTTTCCATGATCTTCGTTTCTGTTGACTGTTCACTAAGGGCCGGTGCAGGCCGATGGATAGGCCAATATTCACTGGCGTCCACTGGGGTCGGGTCATCATCGACGGCCTCGCCCAGGACGTTGAAGACACGGCCTAGACATCCTTTTCCAACGGGGACGGTAATGGGATGCCCCGTATCAAAGGCTTCCATCCCTCTCACAAGCCCGTCAGTAGAGCTCATGGCGACGCTGCGCACCGTATCGCTGCCGATATGCTGCACGACTTCCGTCGTCAAATGGATATGGATGTCCTTGGTCGGATTCCCGTCAATTTCAATGGCATTGAAAATTGCAGGCAGGGATCCTTCAGGAAATTGAATGTCGACAACAGGTCCCATGACCTGCACAATCTTGCCGACATGACCTTCTTTTTTAGCGGTTAGCCGGGCAACTGCCTGGTCAACACGATTTGTTAACTTAATATCTGACACAGATGGGACCTCCTCTTATTTCAAGGCTTCCGCCCCGCCCACAATTTCATTGATTTCCGTCGTAATGGACGACTGCCGGACCTTCTGGTAATGCAGGCGCAGTTTTCCTAGGAGAGTATTGGCATTATCTGTAGCAGTCGTCATGGCCGTCATACGAGCGGCGAGCTCACTGGCGGAACTTTGGATGAGGGCCGTAAAAATCTGACTCTTGAGATAGTAAGAAGCCAGATAGGGAAGCATCTCCCCAGCTTCCGGTTCGTAGACAAGGGTCGAAAAATCCGTTGGGTCATCTTTTTCCCACACTTCCTGGGCTTGCCATTGCTCATCATTTTCAAAGTTCGTCTTCAGGGGCAGGATGGCATCAGTGCGGGGAATCTGGACCATAGGAGACTTAAAGTACGTAAAGATGAGGTCCACTTCGTCCACTTCGCGGTGCGTAAACATACTAGCCGCATAGTCGGCAATCTCCTCGGCGGCTTCGTAGGTTGGCTTCTCGCTGAATCCTTCCCATTCCCGCACGACGTTGTAGCCGTGGTGCAACAGTCCCAGACGGGCCTGCTTTCCTACAGCAATGAGAGGGGACTCTTCCTTTCCACGAAGCTCGATGGCCGTGTGCTTGACTATGTTGCTGTTATAGGAACCGGCAAGACCCTTATCGGAACCGATCACAATATAGGCCGTCCTGTACAGAGGCCGCCGTTCAAGGAGCGGGTTCTTTACAGGATCCAAATGGGCCAGGACGGACGGATCACTGATGGCTTCCTGAAGGAGGCGCTGGAGCTTCCTTGCAAAGGGCAGGCTCGCCGTGGCTCGCTGCTGGGCCTGATGCATACGGGCCGACGCGACCATCTGCATGGCACCGGTAATTTTTCCGATGCTGCTGACGCTCTTCATGTGGGCCCTGATTCCACTGGTATTGGCCATGATCATTCACTCCCTATAGGGGCATCTTCCGGCGTGGGGATAAAGACCTTGTTATGATCCGTAAGTGCATCATTCAAGGTTTCCTTGACCTCATCCGTCAGTTTCCCCGTACTCGAGATCTGCGCGAGGATGCCTTCGTAATGGGCCTTGATGTAGGTCAGCATCTCATGTTCATAGCGAATGACATCGGACACAGGGATATGGTCCATATATCCCTGTGTCACAGCATACAGTCCAATGACTTCTTCTGCCATGGTCAGGGGATGATACTGGGCTTGTTTCAGCATTTCTGTCACGCGGGCCCCACGGTCAAGCTGCATCTTGGTTGCTTTATCGAGATCGGAACCAAACTGAGCAAAGGCGGCGAGTTCCCGATACTGGGCCAACGTGAGTCGCAGCGTTCCCGCAACGGATTTCATGGCCTTTGTCTGGGCTGCCCCACCAACACGAGAAACGGAAAGACCGGCGTTAATGGCAGGCCGCACACCGGAATTGAAAAGATCCGTTTCCAAATAAATCTGCCCATCCGTAATGGAAATGACGTTCGTTGGAATATACCCGCTCACGTCGCCAGCTTGGGTCTCGATGATAGGAAGAGCCGTCATGCTCCCTCCGCCATGGGCTTTATTTCGGCGGCAAGCACGTTCAAGCAGTCTGGAATGGAGATAGAATACATCGCCCGGATAAGCTTCCCGTCCAGGCGGACGGCGCAGGAGCAGGCTCATGGCGCGGTAAGCCACCGCGTGCTTGCTTAGGTCATCATAAACAATGAGGACATCTTTGCCCTGATCCATGAAGTATTCCCCAACAGCCGCTCCGGCATAAGGCGCCAGATACTGCAGCGGGGCCGTATCGGCAGCGGTCGCGGCAACAATGAGGGTATAGCCGGAAGCTCCATATTTTTCAAAAGCAGCCGATAAACGGGCTACACTGGAAGCTTTCTGCCCAATGGCTACATAAATGCAGATGACGTTCTTACCTTTTTGATTGAGGATAGTATCGATGGCAATGGCCGTTTTTCCCGTTCCGCGGTCACCGATAATGAGTTCACGCTGGCCGCGGCCAATCGGAACAAGGGCATCCACAGCCTTAAGACCTGTTTCCAGAGGCACATCAACAGGCTGTCGCGCTGCAATGCCAGGAGCCGGTGATTCGATGGGACGATAATCGGAAGCTTTGATGCTGCCCCGCCCGTCCAGGGGCAGACCCAAAGGACTGATGATGCGACCCAGCATTTCCTCGCTCACGGGAATGCTCATAATCTTCCCTGTGCGGCGCACCGTGTCCCCTTCCTTGACCTGACTGGCACCGCCCAAAAGGACGATGCCCACCTCTTGTGGCCAAAGGTTCTGGACCATGCCGTAAATCCCATCATGGAGAGAAACAAGTTCACCGCTCATAGCTCCCCCAAGACCCGTCGCTGTACAGATTCCGTCGCCGACAGTCTTGACTATTCCGATTTCCTCAAGACCCACTTCATTATCAAAATGTTCAACGCCGGCTTTCAGTGCGTCTGTCAGATGATCCGTGCCGGACAGGCTCTCTTCTCTTAGGTGGATAGTCTTCATGAGTTCATCCATCTTTTCAAGCTGGCGCTTGACCGTGGCATCGAAGATATGATCTTCATAGCGAACGGCAATGCCGCCCACAACAGAAGGATCCACCGTGCGAGACGCGATTTCAACATTTTTTCCAAACTTTTCACTTAAAAGCTTTGTTACAAGGACTTCTTCGTCCCCGACGAGCGGTCTTGCCGTCGTCACGTCAAGGGGAAGAACGGAACCAGCAGGGAAAATCGCCCTGTCATCGTCCGTTACATGGAGCCGCATGAAGACCTGCTTCCAAAAGCTTTCCTTATTTTGACTATCCATACGTTCTATTTTCCTCCCAAAACGGCTGCCTGCGGCAGCCGTGGAATCTCATGCATCACCTGAGGCCATTGTCACAAAAATGGCCGTTATGACGACGAAAAGAAGCCCGCCACAATGGGGAGCTTCCTTTTTTTCAGCGACTTTGGAGAGCCTCATCCGTCTTACGGGCCACAAGCGCCTGGTCTTCCTCACTGGTAAGTTTTGCCTGCAGGACGCGGCTGGCAATTTCTGTACTGAGGGCAATAACCTGTTCACGCACATCAAGAAGGGCCTTTTTCTTTTCAGCTTCCACCCGCTCGCGGCCGCTTTCAAGGAGAGCATCCCGTTCCTTTTGTGCTTGGGCCAAAGCCTCGTCATGGAGCTTCTGGGCATCAGCGTTAGCCTTAGCAATGATATCGCTGGCTTCCTTACGGGCCGTCTTCAGCTGATTGGCATATTCAAGCTTTAGGGTCTCAGCTTCCTTACGGGCGTGTTCTGCCGAATCAAGGTCCTTGACAATGCGGTTGCGGCGATCATCCATGGCCTTTAACAGCGGCTTGTAGGCGAATTTTGCCAAGATCCAGAGCAGGATGATGAAGTTCACGATCTGGGCAATTATCGTATAGTTCACACTGACCATTCAAAGCACATCCTTTCTCGGAAACTGAAGCCTCATTTCGTCACAAAGGGATTGGCAAAGATGAGGACAATGGCGATAACGGAGGCAATAATAGGAATGGATTCGACAAGACCGATGCCGATCAGCATGTTAGTCTGGAAGCTGCCGGCCTGTTCAGGCTGGCGGGCCATGCATTCGAGGGCCTTTGTGGCGACACTAGAGTCCCCGCGGGTGGCAGCAAAGGAGGCACCGACACCAATGAGGGCAGCCCCTAAGATAGAAGCAACAATGATAATGGTATTCGAATCAAGCATTTTGATCGTCCTTTCGTTTCTCAAAGAAATTTACTCGTGGGCCTGTTTGAAAATAGGCGCCAAAGCAATGATGGTCAGCATGGTAAAGATAAAGGCCTGCAAGAAACCAATGATCAAGCTGAAGCCGATCCAAAGATTAGGGATGATGAACGGGACCAGCTGATACAAGACGGCAAGCAGGATTTCACCGGCAAGGATGTTGCCAAAAAGACGCAGGGCCATGGTCAGTGGCTTTGCGAGCTCTTCCAAAAGATTAAGCGGCAGCATGAGGGCAAAAGGAGAAATGAGATGTTTGAAGTATTTCGGTCCCTGCTTGATGCAGCCAAAGATATAGGTTGCCACCGCAACCATGATGGATAGACCCAGCGCCACGTTGATATCATTCGTAGGTGACGAAAAATGGAAGGCTATGGAGGGCATCAATCCAATTTCGTTCGCCACAAAGATAAACAGGAACAGGGTGATGACAAAGGGAGTCGCCATCCGGCGTCCTTCAATGCCAAGGTTAGCGTCCATGAGTTTATCAAGCCACTCAATGAACATTTCAACGAGGTTCTGGATTCCGTGGGGAATCCGCTCCACGTGGCGGGTAGCCGCAAAGACAATCGCTGCCACAATCAGCATGGTAAGCCATGACATGTACATGGTTTGCATGTTGATGACAACACCGGGCAGGATCTCCGTTGGTCCATAATGGATGATTTCCGTACCCGCAGCTTCTGCTACACCCATGTTATCACTTCCTTAATCTGTAGGGAATTTCCCGATGCCCTTTCGGGCCATCTGGATGAGAAGAAGTCCATAAAAAAGCAAATAGGAAAAAAGCACCCTGTGTCCACCCCAATCAAGCTTGAGACCAATGAGGACAAAGACCAGGACAGTACCAAGCCGCACGAACATCATGCGGTGCATGGAAAGCGCCGCATGATGGGGAGCCTTTTTCATTCCGCTGTAAAGGCCATAAAGGAACAAGGCCGAATCACACCAGCCAGCGAGGCTTCCCAGAAGCCAACCGCCGGGCTGGGGTGAGAACATGAAGGCAAGGCCGCCTACCAAAGGAATTGCCAAGGCCTGGAGGGCCGCAAGACGAAGAACATCACGCTTAAATGAAGGCGGCAAGGGATGTGGCATATTTTTTCCCTTATTTTTCACTTTCAAATTCCGTCATACGCCCCGTTTGATAACCATAGGCTTCCAAGAGATAACTTACGATGCGCTCCGAGGCTTTGCCATCCCCATAGGGATTGACGGCTTCGGCCATACTGCGGTAATAGGCTTCATCACTCAAAAGGCGCATGGTCGCGGCATATACATCTTCCTTGCCCGTCCCGATGAGTTTCACCGTCCCTGCCGTAACTGCTTCAGGACGTTCCGTCGTATTCCGCAGGACAAGGACCGGTTTACCAAGAGCCGGAGCTTCTTCCTGGATTCCGCCCGAATCCGTAAGGACGATATCGACGCGAGCCATGAGATTGGCAAACGGTTCATAATCCATGGGTTCAATGAGGTGTACGCGGTCCATCTTACCAAGGACCTGTTCCGCCACTTCCCGAACTTTGGGATTCTTGTGCATGGGGAAAATGGCTTCCGCTTCCGGATAGTCACGGAGAACTTCCTTCAGGGCCTGATAGACATGGCGCATCGGTGCCCCCAGGTTTTCCCGGCGATGAGTCGTCATGAGGATCAGCTTATGATTGCTCCGGATGGCCGCTTCCAGTTTCGGATTGTGGAAATCAAAGACATCCTTTACAGTCTTTTTAAGGGCATCGATGACCGTATTCCCCGTTACATAAATGGCATCTTCCGGGACATTTTCCTTTAGCAGGTTCCGCTTGGCGTTGCCGGTTGGTGCAAAATGAAAGTCAGCAATGGCACCGGTGAGCTTGCGGTTCATTTCTTCCGGATAGGGAGAATATTTGTTTCCCGTACGCAGACCGGCTTCTACATGCCCAACACGGATTTGACGGTAAAAAGCAGCCAAAGCACCTACAAAAGTGGTTGTCGTATCTCCATGGACAAGGACAAGATCGGGCTGGGCTTTTTCGAGAACATCCCTAAGGCCCATGAGGGCACGGGTCGTGACATCATAAAGGGTCTGTCCAGCTGTCATGATGTTAAGGTCATAATCCGGCTTGATATCAAAAAGGGTCATGACCTGATCCAGCATTTCCCGGTGCTGGGCCGTCACAGCAACAATCGGTTCGATAGTGTTCGGATATTTCCTCATTTCGAGAATAAGCGGACACATCTTGATAGCCTCCGGCCTCGTTCCAAAGATTGTCATGACTTTAAGTTTTTCCATAATTACGCCCCTATTCTAGCGATCCTTCAGGATGCCGATTTTCTTGGCACCAATGAAGATGATGGTAATGAGTACGCCCAGAAGGACAAGGGCATAAACCCCGTCCACTTCTGTAAGCAGTACGGCGGCAAGGCAAAGCCCTGCACTGATGAGATACATGAAAATAACAGCCTGACGCTGACTAAAGCCCATAGCAAGGAGCCGATGGTGGATGTGACCTTTGTCGGGCTGAAAAATGGGCCGGCCATTTTTATAGCGACGCAAAATGGCAAAGGCCGTATCCATAATGGGAAGCCCCAAGGCAATGGCAGGGACCAAAAGTGCAATGGTCGCTGCACTCTTGACAGCGCCAAAGATTGAGATGGCCGCCAACATGTAACCCAAAAACAAGCTTCCCGTATCTCCCATGAATATGGTAGCAGGATTGAAATTGTAACGGATGAACCCAATAATGGCACCAGCAAGGGAAGCCGTCATGATGGCGACTGGATACATGCCCTGCTGGAGCGCAACCATAATGACCGTCACGGAGGCAATGGCCGAGACACCTGCCGCAAGGCCATCAAGACCGTCAATGAGGTTCACGACATTGGTTAGGCTGACAATCCAAAAAACAGTAAAGGGAACGGAAAGATAATCCAGATAAAAATAACCACCCCAAGGGTTATTGAGCCACTCGATGCGGACACCAAAAAGGACGGGGATCAAAGCCGCCACAATCTGTCCCACGAGTTTGACCTTGGCCGACAGCTGGATCATATCGTCGACCATGCCAACAGCTGCAATTGCGGCACCGCCCAAGAGAATCCCGATGACATCCGTTGTCAGTTCAAGTGTTGTGAGCGCCGCCGTCATAAAGCCAATAAAAATGGCAAGACCGCCCATGCGCGGCATGATGCGGTGATGAACCTTTCTAGCATTCGGCCGGTCCACAGCGCCGAGGTGAAATGCCAGTTTTTTGACAGCCGGTGTCAGGATCCAGCTGATAACAAGAGAGAGGCCCAACGCCACAAGATATGGTTTCACAAAAATCCCCTTCTGCGGATGCTTCCGCCTTTGAGTCTATGTATTGCTGAAAGATGGGAAGCATCACTTCTTCCCGTTGGTACATACAAAGTATATTATAGTACATCGTCAGAAAATCTACAATGACTCTTACAGCCTATCCAACGATTTGCCCGTTCCTTCCTGTTCTATTACCGGACGGGAAAAGAGGATGAGTCCCCCTTTTTGTTTATAGCCCGTATCCCAAAGTTCCTTAAGAGAAAGCCAGCGCCAGGATCCATAGGTTGTGACTTTCACCATGACCTCATCGTGGAAAGTCTCATAGCCCGTAAGCAGGAACCAGTGCCAAACAAGATCCCGAAAGCTAGGTGCGCGGTGCTTAAGATTAAGGTACGGCAGGGGCCATCCGGCATCAATCTGGTGTTTTACAAGTTCAGCTGAGGATTCATAGGAATGATTCCCCGACCATCCTGTCAGGATAAGATCATTTATACCGCGGTCACACAAGTAGTTCGTAAAGCCTTCCATATAGATGGAAAGCTTGTCGATGCCCGTGATACGGGGCTTTAGGTAGGGTTTCATGATCATGCCCAGTTCCAGGTAGGCTGCTTTGGTCATTTTTTTCTGGGCCTGGGGCGCTGCATCAGGAAGGTTTTTATAAAGGGAAAAATAAAGGCTGCAGTCTGTAGCTGTAACGGCAGCACAGCCGCCCTTTCGCATCCACCAGTCGTGGGTAAACCATTCCTGGCTGCCCCCAAAAGCACCCTCTATGGAAAAATATGGAAGTTCACGTTTCATGAGTCCGCCCCCTCACAAATAAGTTAGGTATAGGTAATCTCTAGCGTGCCCCTAGTGTATCACATTTTTGTAGGAGAGGAAATATGGAAGGGAAAAACAAAAGGCAGGCTCCCTCACCAGCCAGGAAAAAGACAAATGAAATCAGTCCAGCCAAAATCGCAGGTTAGGGTGACCAAAGATGACTTGAAGCTAGGCGTTCCACTCTTTTCCTTATCTTTGCCTTGCTGCAAGATGGCCTTAGCCTGGAATCGCCTTGACAAGATATGATGTTATCTTGGAATCATCTTTTTTCACTACGCCATAAGGCACAGCATGACAGCAAATCAAAACGGTTTTGTCCTTATTAAAAAGCCATGGGCGACCTTTCCCCTCAGCTCCATAAATAAAAATCAGCCCCCTGCCTTACCCTTTCGGTGGAAACAGGAGAGCTTTTTATTTTTCTACCTTCCAAAATGAAATACGACGCCAACCACGGCAGCTGCAGCAAGCCAGACCACAGGGTGGACCTTTTTGAACTTCGTCGTAAGGATGAGCAGTACAGCTGCCAATAAGAGACGGCTCCCAATGAGAGACGAGAAGAAGTTTCCCGTTTCTTTCCAGACAGCGGCGTCAATCAGGGTCACTTTTGCTACCAACAGTCCTGCTGCCGCTATCAGGCCGCAGGAGGCAGCCCTGAGACCATACATACCAGACTTGACGTAATGATTCTGGCCGAATTTCTTGAGCACACTGTAGATAGCGATTACAACGATAACAGACGGTGTCACAAGGCCAATGGTGGCAGATAACATCCCCGTCAGCCCATCAATATGGAATCCCACATAGGTGGCCGTATTGACGCCAATAGGCCCTGGTGTCGATTCTGAGACGGCAATCATGTTGAGCAAATCCATCTGCGTAAACCAGTGTGTCTTATCAGCGAGTTTCGTTAAGAACGGGATGGTAGCCATGCCGCCGCCTATCGCAAATAGGCCAATCTTGAAATACTCTATGAACAGGGCTAAGAGAAGCATCATGCGTCACCGTCCTTTCTTTTTGCCGCAATTCCGACAAGGCCGGCAGCCACGACGAGATAGGCGGGTGAAATGTCCGTAATCACGTTAATGATAAGGACGAGAAAAAAAAGTACAGCGGTCAGTTTGTCCACGACGGCCTTTGCAAAAAGTTTCCGCACGGCCTGAAAAATCAGGATACATACCCCAACGCGAATTCCGGCAAAAGCATCGGCCACAGCAGGAATATGGGCAAAATTTGACAAAAAGGCCGCTATGGTTGTAATGATGACCATGGATGGGAAAATAACACCAAGCGTGGCCGCCAGTGCACCGGCAACACCTCGCAGCTTCATACCAATAAAGGTTGCCGTATTGACGGCAATGACACCAGGCGTGCACTGTCCAACGGCATAATAGTCGGCCAGTTCTTCATCCGTTGCCCAGTGATATTTGTTTACAACTTCTGCCTGCAAGATGGGCAGCATTGCGTAGCCACCGCCAAAGGTTACCGCACCCATGCGGGCAAACACGCTGAATAATTGCCAAAGTGAGGCCATAGGATCGACTCCTTTCATATTTTACAAGTGTAGCACATCGGCTTCCTAAATACTACCGCCTGATAAAAATGATTCTTTATCCTAGTAAAAAAGAAACAGGAAAAAACATTTGAAATGGTCTTTTCCTGCTATCTTTTGTATTTTTTATATTTTCTTTTATTTTCTTATAAATTATGACATATTTACATAAAAATCATTGCGTACTTTTTGGATAAATCGTATCTATACGCCTTTTCATTATGCGTCGCCATCGCTATTATTGAGTTCAATCATAAGAGCGTGATGAGAGAAACTCAGGCTGAAAGGAAAAGTAGGAAAAGGGCTCACCCCCTATTTAGAGCTGAACTTTCCCACTCCTTAGGAACGCGGCACAGCTTTCTATCAATGATCTGTTATCCCCCAACGAGCGAAGCAGGCTGCAGGTCTCTTTTTTCATAACCCAGACCGCTCTTTACGCATGATATTTCTTTTCAATATAGCGCAGGCGGAGCGTTAAAAACAGGGCCGAAAAGAAGATTCCTGATATCAGGCCCATCCAGTAGCCATCGGCTTCTTTATGGAATCCATAGTCCATCACGAGCCCAATGGGAAGGGCAAGGATCCAATAAGCGGCAAGGGACGAATAGAAAGTTGCTTTGACATCTTTATAACCGCGTAAAATGCCTTGAATAGGCGCCGCCGTACTATCACAGAGCTGGAACGCAATAGCAAAACCAAGAAAATGCTCAATAGGCGCCACAAGGCTCGGATCCTGAGTGTAGAGCCTAGCTATAAGTGTCCGCCCGACAAGCAGGAAAACAGCAAAGGAAAGCCCGACCATGACATTGCCGACGCGTCCTGTCCTGCCATACAGCCGAGCCGCAGCATAATCCTTGGCTCCAACAAAGGCCCCAATAATGATAGTAAGGGAGAGGGAAAAACTAAGAGGCACCATATAGAGCAGATTCGTAAAGCTCATGGCGGCTTGGTTTGCCGCAACCGTCACAGTCCCAAACCTTGATACAAAAAGACATTCCACGCCAAAGATGCTCGTTTCAAGGAAGATTGCAACACCCATGGGAATCCCCACGCGCAGATGCTCCCGCAGGTGACTGAAGGAAAAACCTGTGCGATCAAAGACGCGGAAACTACGAAAGACGCCCAGATGCGTAACCAAAAAAGAAAAGGACAGAAAGAGCAGCCAGCAGGTAATGGCCGTTCCCACACCCGCTCCAGCGCCGCCCATACGGGGCAATCCCAGCTTTCCAAAGATAAAAAGGTAGTTCATGAAGCAGTTGACCGGCATGGTAAGAAGAAAAAGCCGCATGGTGAGCTGCGTATACCCCATGGTATCGACAAAAGAGCGCAGGATACTGGCTCCAAATAAGGGTACAATGCCCATGGCCACGTAGCTTAGATAGTTATGGCTTACAACCTCGACCGAGCTTTCAAGATTCATTAATGACAGGACCTTATCAAGCTGCAGAATACCCACGCTGATGATGCTCACGCTGAGGATCAAGGCAAGCATCAGCCCACTGAAGACCGCGCCGGAAATCTTTTCATAGGCTTTTGCACCGCGGTAGTTGGCGACAATCGGAGTCAAGGCCTGGAGGATGCCATTGAGTCCTGTGAAAATAGGCATCCAAATATTGGCTCCGATGGCAACCCCGGCGAGTTCGGCCGTGCCCGCGTGACCACTCATGATTGTATCGGCGAGGTTCATCCCCGTGATGGCAAGCTGGGTAATCAGGATTGGCACCATCACTTCCAGGATTTTTTTCATCCGTCTTCCAAAGGACGGGGTCACGTTTTCTTGCATCAGCATACACTCCTTACAAATAAACCAAGGGAGGAACCGGCGGCGGGTGGTCCCGCCACTTGGCTCCTCCCCAATTGATAACAGGCTGAGGAAGTATGTGCCTTAAAGGGAAGGCATATACTTAAGATGCCGCTCCACATAGTTGTACATCACATAATTTGCCAGGGCATCCTTTTCCTCCCGATCCGGTGTTGGCTCGTCCAACGTGGAAACAAAGGATAAGTCGGCGGAATAGTAATAGGCTTTACCGCCAAAATAGCCCAAGGCATAGGGATGATCCGTAGGCTGCAGGAGATTTCTCCCCATGAATTCTTCCGGTACGGGGACGCCCATGAGCGCAAGGAGCGTCGGAGCCAGGTCTTCCTGGCTGCCATAATCCGTACTTTCGAGATTTTTCAACGGTTCCAGATTCTTACTCACAAAGATAAGTGGAATCGGCGCCACGCTCTTCTTGTCCTGCGGCTTTTGGACAAGGGTCTTATATTCCCCACCCGAATGGGGATTATGGTCGCTTGTAATCACAAAAAGGGTCCGATCATCCATGAGTCCTTCCTTTTCCGCTTCCTCAAAGAAATGCTTCACGGTCTGATCTACCCAATACATGCCGCACACGGTTACCGTGCCTTGGGTTCGCACGGACTCAGGCATGTTTTCGTAAGTAATCCCATAATAGGGATAAGGTTGGTGCATATCAAGGGTCTTCGTGACAACAAGGAATGACTGACCGCGGCTTTTCTTTAAAAAGCGCAGCATGTTGTCATACATAACATCGTTATGAAAACCCCAGCCACTTGCTCCAGAGTAGCCTTCTTTGGCAATATCTTCCTTAGCAAAATAGTGAGCCATACCAAACTGTTCTGGATACTCGCGGTACTCATTATTGTAGTAGCGGCTTGATGCACTGAAAAATGTCCCCGGAATCCCCGCTTTTTCAAGGGAACGAAACAGTGACGGCTGGTGGGTCCCCGGCAGGTCACCATCATAGATGAGCTGACTGCGGAATGTCGCATTAAGGCCCTGTGTCGTCGGAACTGCCGATGAGTAATAGTGGTCAAGGTGCGGATACTTTTCGACAAGCAAGTCCAGATAAGGCGTCGTTTCCTTGGGAATCGCGGGATTATAGTAATGGAGATAATCCCGATGGACGGACTCAAAGATGATCATGACAATTCGGTCATAAGCAGGTTTATCTCGAACAATGACTGGTGTTTTAGGCAGGATGCCCAGACGTTTCAAGATGGTACGATCCTTATCGGTCAGTTCCCGTTTCTTATATTCACTGGGATCGTGAACAACCTTATCGGTCTTGAAAAAGGCTTTTTGGAAAAAGTTCACGTTCACAGGGTATGCCACAGCATCCCGTGTCGTTTTTCGGTTCTTTTCCAAATCCACTTCAAGATCAAGGCCCGGCACGAGGTCAAGGCCATGATAGACGCCTTCACGGCACAAAAGATAGGTCAGGTTAAGACCCAAGGCAAAAACAGCAACGCACAGGAGCGACCAAGGCAGGTTAGGCTTGCGTCGCTGGGGGCGATCGACACGGAAAAGGGCAGTAAGCACGATAAGAAGCAGGGCGCCAAGAACCAGCTTCCAAGAAGCCGTCGTTGACAGGATGCCTATGGCCGCATAATAATTGAGGTTCTCAAAAAGAACACTCTCTACATGCATGCTCGTATTCCAGAAGTAGACTGCATCCCCCAACATAATGAAGGCTGTTACAAAATAAACAAGGAAATAAAATGCCTTCATTCCCCGATTGGGGTAATGGTGATAGACCATGGCCGTTACCAAAAGGACAACGATATTGTTAAAAAGACCGGCAAGAATTGAAAGGACCGTCATAAATCCCCAGTCAAGCTCAACATAGGTCACCATGAAGAGAGCGTCCAAAAGATACAGCACGCCAATGACCACGACGGGGAAATAGCGCCGGGCCCGATCCTTGATCCGGTGCTTCTTAAGATAAAGGAGTGAGCCCGTCCCAAGAAGCAGAAAATCCCGCAGAAAGTGATTCAAAGTTCGGTACCAGCATTCAGCCAGAGGAAAAGGCGAAATGGCTTTCAGATCATTCCAGCATAAAAAGTATTCCAGGCCCAAAATAAGAAGGGCCGGAAGAATGAGCGCAAGCTTCTTTTTCACAATGCCTCCCTAGGAAATAAAATTAAGCGGAGTCGGTAGGAGGGAAATGGAAAGGGGCGACGTTGCTACGCTATCCCCATCCAATTCGGCCGCAAAGTTCTTCACGTTGCAGCGAATCTGGACCTCCTGGGCCTTACAGATTTCGACCGATTTATCCAAGGAGAGCATATCGGCCGCAATGAGCGCTGTGTAGCGCAGGAAGTCGACACAACGGTCCTTTTTAAATAAGATGACATATAGTGCAGGATTGGATAAGGAGCCCCCGTTAACAAGAGAGAAACGGCCTGCATAGTAACGGCTCTTTGTGACGATAACGGAACTGGCCGCCCGCCATATGCCATCACCGTCAATCATAACCTCAAACTTATACTTCCACGGATGCAGCAGCATTTCATTCCCCGCCACAAGGCCGCTCTGGCGCACATAGGCAAGGGTTGAAAGAAGCTTTTTTTCTTTGGGCGTGACCATATCGACGACGAGGGAATCAACGCCGATGCCGGCCACAGTCAGAAAAATCCGGTCATTGGCCTTTCCTAGCCAGACTGGAGCCGTAATGCCCTTTTCAACGCGCATGAGCCAACTTGTGGCATCGGTTTTCTGGGCCAGTTCCTTGGCAACAAGGTTCACCGTGCCAGCAGGGTAGATACTCACATAGGGCATATAGTCCCGTTCAACGAGTACTTCTGAAATGGCGCGCAGTGTACCATCGCCGCCAGCAATGATGATCCAATCGACTTGTTCATCGCAGGCCTTACGTGCCACGATTTGAGCATCGTTGAAGGTGTTGATGCGGTAATAGGAAAAGGCAGCCGGTCCATACATCGCGATAAACTCGTCGGCAAGGCGCTCCACACTGCGGTGCATGGCAGCAAAGAAAGTCTGCTTACCCGCATTGTGGTTATGAACGAGATATACTTTTTTGAATGACTTGATATCAACTTTTTTTCGAAACATCATGAACCCACCCTTTTTAGTGAGACGGGAGCTGTGGGAGCCGCCGTCTTATGAATAGATCCATTTTTTTCTGGATAGATAGTTCCAAATGGTCACAAGTGCCGATGCAAGGATCTTACTCGGCATGACGCTGCCGCCTAGGGCACCGACGAAAAGGCGCATCAAAAGAAGGTTCAGCAAAAGACCCAGGGTCGATACAATAAGGACCAGGGAAAACTCCTTTTTTCTGCTGTAGCGGACGCCACTGTCAAAAACAAAGCAATTGGTCGCAATATAGTGGCAGACCGTGGAACAAAGATAAGCAAGGCCTGTTGACAAAAGATAATTGAGACCGAGGCGCACGGCAAATAAATACACCAAGGCCCATTCAAAAAGGGCCGCCGTCCCGCCAATCACAAGATAGCACAGGATTCGTACCCTTTCATTTTCTGATTTACTAAATGCCATCGCTTAGTGCCCCATGAGCTGATAAAGCAGCAGGAGAATGACGCCGGGAATTCCAAAGAATCCCGCCACCAAAGCAGAAACAGCACCAATTTCAAGATGCAGACCGACAATTCCCCCTACCAGATTGAACAGCCAAAGAAGGATCATGCCAACAACCCCGTTCCACAAAAGCTTGAGGGAAAGGGAAAAGATATTGACGACTATCAGAAGGATGACAAGGGCCGCAAGGCCAAACACCCAAACTTCCATAACTACGTACCGCCTTTCTTCACATCCTAAGGGACAATCAAAGCTCCCGACGGTTTTCCAAGGCCTTGTAAAGCGTCAATTCATCGGCATATTCAAGGTCCCCACCCATGGGGAGGCCGTGGGCAATGCGGCTGACCTTGATGCCCAAGGGACGGATGAGACTCGCCAGATAGGCTGCTGTTGCCTCCCCCTCCACATCGGAATTGGTTGCAAGGATCACTTCGTGTACCGAACCGTCCTGCAAACGGCGCATGAGTTCGCGGATCTTCAGTTGGTCAGGGCCCACGCCATCAAGGGGAGACAGAACGCCATGAAGGACGTGGTACACCCCTTCAAAACCCTTTGTCCGTTCCATAGCCGCTACATCCTGCGGTTCTTCAACGACACAGATGAGCCCATGATCCCGCTTTTCATCCTCACAAATTTCGCACCGCGTGCCTTCACAAAGATTGAAACAGGACGCACAGAGATGGACCTGATCCTTGACAGCAACCAGCGCCGCTGCCAGAGCTTCCACATCGCTTCGTTTCATATCAAGGACGTGGTAGGAAAGACGCAGCGCCGATTTGGAGCCAATCCCCGGCAATTTGCGCAGCTGCTCATGAAGCCGGGCCAGAGGTTTGATCATGCGCATGGTGTTCTCAGTACATCCCCGGCAGCTTCATGCCGCCCGTTACTTTGCCCATTTCCTTTTCTGTCATTTCATCAACCTTCTTCATTGCTTCGTTGACAGCTGTCACGATGAGATCTTGGAGCATTTCTACATCATCTGGATCGACAGCTTCAGGCGAAATGGCAAGGCTTACGACATTCTTGCTGCCATTTACAACAACCTTGACTGCCTCCCCGCCTGCCGTGGCTTCCACGGTGCGTTCCTTGAGTTCATCCTGGAGTTTCAGCATCTCACTTTGCATCTTCTGGACTTTTTTCAGCATGCCCTGCATACCATTCATTCCCATTCCGCCTTTAAACATTGTTCATTCCTCCTATTGATTCGAATCATCTTTTACAAGGCTTCCGCCAAAGACCATCATGGCCCGTTTGACGGTTTCAGGAAGTTCGTCGTCTTCTTTGGGAAGGGGCGCTTCCTTGGGCGGCGCAGGCGGCGCCGCCTTATGCTGGGGGCGGGAAGCCACGCGAGGCGCAGTTTTCCTTGCCGCTTCCATTTGTTTTTCGCTGGCCTGTTCGACCGCAAATTCGAAATTCTGCCCTGTCCCCGCCTTTAAGATGGCAAGGACCTCGTCCCTTAGATCATTGCGTTCAAGGCGGTCCTTGGCCAATTGCGTTGCCGTCCCCACCGTGAGCCTTTTGCCATCAAAGTCAAGGGGAGTTGCCTCCCGCGCATAGGCAAAAAAGCCCATCTTATGACGCTGTTTGAGACCCTGCAGAACGCCATTCCAGAGTCGCTGGGCCCCTGCTAGATCAGAAGGCTGACGGGGAGCGTCCGTTTTTTCTTCAAAGGGCGGAGTAAAAGAGGCACCCTCGGCTTCCATTTTCTGGCCCGCTCGCTGCGGTACAGCGGATGCCTGCTTTTCAAAAGAAGCTTCTTGCCGTTTTTCCAAAGGAATGGCAGCAGGCCCTTCTGCAGAGGGGAAAGAAGCTTCTTTCTGAGTTACAGAAGGCATGTCCGGTGCCGTTGCCATCGGGGAAGCATAAGCCGCTTCCTGCGTCTTGCTCCTTTTTTCCCTTGGCAGCTCAAATGCGGGTGATACGGCTGGAGCACCGCCTGCCATAAGGTGGGTGACTTTCCCTTCAAGTGTCTCAATACGGGACAGAAGTGCCGCAGGACTCTCCCCTTCGCCGCGGCAGAGATCATAAAGACAAATCTCTGCGACAATCTTTGACCGCAGGGAACGCTTCACATCAAGGGAGGCCTCATGGATACGCGCTGTTGCAGCAAGAATGCGGCTGCGCGTAAAAAGCGGTTCCACAGTTTTGAGATTTTCCGCTGTATCGGTCAAGTAAATCTCCTGATACGCCGGATCAGCCTGATAAAGGAGCAGGGCTCGCATATATTCGAGGAGCTCTGTCAGGACCTGGGTGACATCTTTTCCATCGTCCATGAGCTGATTGAGGAGATCCAAGGCAGCAGGCAGATCGCGGCGGCCAATTTTCTCTACCAAGGCCCGCATCGTATCGCGCCCGGCAATACCAAGGACCTGCCGCACCGTTTCAGCTGTCACGGGATTAGCCATGATACTGCATTGATCCAGAAGACCAACGGCATCGCGCATGCCCCCATCGGCCTGAATGGCCATAAGACGCAGGGCATCCGGTTCCGCATTGATATTGCTGCCTTCTGCTACTTTTTGCAGGTGGGCAGCAATATCGTCGACCGTAACGCGGCGAAAATCAAAACGCTGACACCGGGAATGGATGGTCGTCGGGATCTTCTGCGGCTCCGTTGTCGCAAGGATAAAGACGACATGCTCTGGAGGCTCTTCAAGAGTCTTTAACAGGGCATTGAATGCGTCTGCCGTGATCATATGCACTTCGTCGATAATATAGACCTTGTAACGGCTGGAAACAGGTGCAAAATGGACCTGTTCCCGAAGCTTCCGGATCTCATCAATTCCGCGGTTGCTGGCCGCGTCGATTTCAATGACATCGGCACTGGTACCTTCCGTAATTTCCCGACAATGATCACAAGTATTGCAAGGATGGGGCGTTGGCCCCTTCTCACAGTTCAGGGCCTTAGCAAGGATCCGCGCCGTACTCGTCTTACCCGTACCGCGAGGGCCTGTAAACAGGTAAGCATGGGAAATGCGCCCCGACTCAAGTGCGTTCGTGAGCGCTTTCCTGATGTGTTCCTGCCCCACGAGGCCATCAAAATCCTGGGGTCTCCAAGTACGATATAATGCGACGTAAGACATGGAATCCATCCTTTCTCTCTGTTGTACCATGGTATTATACCTTGTTTCCATAAAAAAATTCAACTTATTTCTTGACAACGGCATGAATATCCTTTATACTAAAACACGCAGTCATTTTTAAAGACTGCATACAATCGAAAAGCTTTGCCTAAGCATTTCAACCTGGAGAGTTGTCCGAGTGGTTGAAGGAGCACGCCTGGAAAGCGTGTATACGGGATAACCGTATCGAGGGTTCGAATCCCTCACTCTCCGCCATTTAAGAATCCGCCGCAGCATGCGGCTTTTCTTTTAAGTACGCTTTTATTTTTTGGATGGACCATAGGGATAGGTCCTGCGCAATGAAGCCCTGTGAACCTTGTCAGGTCCGGAAGGAAGCAGCAATAAGCAGACCGCTTCGTGTGCCGCAGGAGTGCCTGTTCCTGTGGCCCATCGAGAAAATAAAGACGGGAAAGTCCCGCTGGGAAACGAAAAGTCTCCCAGCGGGACTTTTTTGCCGTGGAGGAAAAATGGCGGTCAGGCAATCCATTCAGGAAGAGTCCAGAATGCTGTCTCGAGACGCCGGCTCTGGCTGCCAAGCAAAAGACGTAAAGGTGCCTGCAATGCTGTGATGCCATGGGGCGAAAAGACCGCAGGGGAAAAGACCTTAAGGCCTTCGTGTTGTAACCCACAATTTTTAAACTCACAACTGAACTATCCTGTCCCCAAACGTGAGACGGTCCATCGTACGCTACAACGTGAGCCCCTTGCCTCAGGTCGACTTTTTCTAAAGCAAGTGGCTCAGGTCCTGCATCAAATCAGCCCGATTTTTGAGCCGGCCTCAATATCTTGCAATGACCTTCCCCGGATTGAGTACATCCAAAGGATCCAAGGCCTTCTTGATGGCTGTCATCATGAACATCTGCCCAGGGTCCGTCAAACGCTCGAGCTGTCCTACTTTCTTTGCCCCAATTCCATGTTCACCGGAAAGAAGGCCGTCATGGGCATAGACATAGGCATAGGCCTTTTCATGGAAGGATGAAAGGGTTTCCTCCCAAGCTTCATCGCTGAGCTCCCCTTTAAGGATATTAAAGTGCAAGTTCCCATCTCCCGCATGAGCTAGGGTAAAGACGCGGAAGGGATAGGTTGCGGCAAGTTCCGACAGATCCATGATGGCATCTGAAATCTTATCCAACGGAAAGACAAAATCGTCACTAGTACTGACGCGGCTTAGGATTCTCGTCGCTTCAAGACAATTTTTGCGGATTGTCCACACCCGGTCATCAGCAAGGGACACTTCCACGGCACCATGCGCCTGAGCCAGCTCATCGACCTTTATGAGCTTTTTATCCATCTCATCTTCATCAAAGGTTTCGAGGGTCAAAATAACGTAGCAGCCGTCGTCATAATGACTGAGTCGAATCTTTGAATAGTCGCTGGAAGCCTGCACAAAACCATGGTCCATGAATTCAACACTCGTCGGGTCAAGCCCAGCTTTTAAAAGAATGGGAACAAGGCTCGTGGCCTTCCGTGGATCTGTGAAGACAAGAAGGACGTCCGACCGGTAGGGGGCAATGGGCAGCAGTTTCAGCGTTGCTTTTGTAATGACGCCAAGGGTCCCTTCACTCCCAAGAACGAGCTGATCAAGACAGAAACCAGTTGTATTTTTCTTCGTTCGGGCCCCCAGGTGTGCAATCTCGCCCGTGGGCAGGACCACTTCGATGGCATGGACCTGACTGCGCGTCGTGCCGTAGCGAACGGCCTTATCGCCACCGGCATTTGTCGCAAGGTTGCCGCCAATGAGGCAGCTGTCGGCGCTGCACGGATCACCGGCATAAAAGAGACCTTCCTTCTTGGCCGCTTCCTGCACATCGAGGGTCCTAGCCCCGGCTTCGACAACCATATACATACCATCCGGGTTTACTTCCAAGATGCGGTTCATGCGCTCCATGAGCATGACAATGCCACCGCAGACAGCAATGGCTCCGTCGGAGACGCTGGTCCCGCCGGAGCGGGGTGTTACGGAAAAATGGCGCTTGTTGGCAAGTTTCATGATGGCCGCCACTTCTTCCGTACTTCCTGGCGCTGCAACAGCTTCCGGCACATGGAAGAACCGGGAATCTGTCTCTTGATCCGTTTGATACGTTTCGAGGGTCTCCGGCGTCGTGAGGACATATTTTTCGCCTACAATGGCTTTTAGTTCTTCAATTGTACTTTCTGTTAATTTTTCATAGTGCTCCATACTGCTTTCCTACCTTCCTGATGCAAAAAAGGGCCCGCCTTTCTGCAGAAAAAGAAGCGGAACCCGTGTGTGAACCTAGTGGGCTTACGCCCTTTTTCCTAAAAACGATTGTTTTCGTAATGCTTGATGGTATACGTGTAGGTGTACTTTCTGGGAACGCGCGTTGACAAAAGACACATGAGCTCATAGGGTATGGTTCCCACCCACTTAGCCAATTGGTCAAGGGAAACACCGCCCGGCCCAAAGATAACCGCTTCATCCCCCTTATGGACACCCGGCACATTCGTCACGTCAACCATAAACTGGTCCATACAGATGCGACCCACAACAGGAGCCTTATAACCACGGATCGTAATATAGCCACGGTTTGACAGGGCGCGGGAATAGCCATCAGCATAGCCCAAGGGGATCGTAGCTACCTTCATGGGTGCTTTCGTCTCGTAGGTACAGCCATAACCGATCTTCTCACCGGCTGGAACATCCTTCACAAAGACGACTTCTGCCTTGAGGCTGAGGGCCGGTTTTAGGTCAAGACAGCGTTCTACGTCGTCCGATGGCCACAGTCCATAAAGGGTGATGCCCTGACGGACCATGTCACATTCTGTATGCTTCATCTCCGTGATACCAGCGCTGTTATCGATGTGGACCAAGGGAATCTGGATGCCTCGGTCCTTGACAGCGCGGTCAGCTTCCATGAATTTTCGATACTGGCTTTCAGCAAAACTTTTATCCATTTCATCGGCGCTGGCAAAATGGGAAAACATCCCTTCAAGCTCCACATGGGGCAGCTTGCTGATGGCCTCAGCAAGATCGGCCGCTTCTTCAGGACGGCAGCCGATCCGGTTCATCCCCGTATCGACAGCCAGGTGGACCTTGGCCACCTTGTTTTCCTGCAGGGCTGCTGCCGAAAGCTCCTGGGCCACGGCAAGATCATAGACCGTTTGGGTGATGTTATAGTCCACAAGGGCCTTTTCATGTTCTTCCGTCATGGTCCCCAAAATGAGGATAGGCGCCATGATACCAGCTTCGCGAAGCTCCAGGGCTTCCTGTGTCATGGACACCGCCAGATAATTGACGCCTGCCGCCAGGGCTGCCGTTGCAACGGGCACGGCTCCGTGGCCATAGGCATCAGCTTTGACAACCGCGCAGATTTTTGTCCCCGGTTTGAGGACTTTGCGCGTGACCTGTACGTTATGGGCAATGGCCGACAGATCGACTTCGGCCCAAACATTCCTCGCTCTCATAAAACGCCACCGTTTCCTTAAAATTTACGGGAATTGTTCCCCGGCCCTTTTTTAGAAAAGGGCTATACGCCTTTATCATACTCTTTCCCTTTTTGTTTGGCAACGAAAATTCCAAGGGGGCCTTGCTTTTTTCAGGTCTATTCAAGATGACTTTGTAACAGATTGTACAAGATATCCTTTTCCTACGGAATTTCTCCCCTTGCTCCTTGACGGACCTTTCCATGCATGCTAAAATTTTTCCAATTTCATAGTAAAATGCGATGAAAGGAAGAGTACTTTTTATTGTCTGGTTCCAGAGAACTCCCGCACCGGTGAAAGGGAGTGCAGATGAGAAAAGGAAGATGGTCCTGGAGCTGATTGGCTGAAATCACAGTAGGCCGTACGGATGTGCCCGTTATTGCACTGGGGAATCCGGCTTTGGCCGCGTTTCCAAGAGACCTTGCCCAACAGCAAGGTAAAGCTGGGTGGTACCACGATGCTTTCGTCCCTGCAGGGAGGAAGGCTTTTTTTATTGCAGGAAAGGAGTTTTTGTCATGCCCATTAAAATTGACGGCGGCCTGTCCGCTGTAAACCGTCTCCGTGAAGAAGGAATCGTCACCATTGGAAAAGACCGTGCCATGACGCAGGATATCCGGCCCTTGAAGATCCTGATTCTTAACCTCATGCCCCTTAAAAAGCCGACGGAACTGCAGCTCCTGCGCCTATTGGGCAACTCCCCTATCCAAATCGAGATTGATTTCTGCCGCCCTGTGTCCCGCGTCAGTACGCACACGGATAATTCCTATTTAGACCGAGTCTATCTTGAATGGAATGACATCAAGGACCGCTATTATGATGGCTTCATCATCACCGGCGCACCAGTCGAAAAGATTGACTTTGAAGATGTTGAATACTGGCCTGAACTTGTCCAGTACTTTGAGTGGGCCCGGAGCCATGTCTTTTCTGTTCTCCACTATTGTTGGGGCGCCCAAGCTGGGTTATACTATTACTACAATATACCAAAGATCATGCTCCCCAAAAAGCTCTACGGCATCTATCCCTATGGACTTACGACAAACTTCCATCCGCTCCTGCGCGGCTTTGATGACCGCTACTTCATTCCCCAATCGCGTTATACCCGTGTCGATGACAATAAGATCGACGCTGACCCGCGCCTTGAAGTGTTGAGCCGCAGCGCCGAAAACGGCATCAACATCTGCAGTACGAGCGACATGCGCCATATCTTTGTCATGGGCCATTTTGAATATGACCGAAATTCCCTGCAGGATGAATTCATCCGTGACAAAAACAAGGGCCTTGACCCGGAGCAGCCGAAATTTTACTATCCCGACAATGACAGCAGTGAGCAGCCCTGCTTCAAATGGTGCAGCTATGCTCACCTGTTTTACACCAATTGGGTCAATATGGTCTATCAGGAAACGCCCTATGACCTGCTGCAGCTGACCCGGAAAGAATAGGAATCCTACCATGGAGCTTGCAACAGACGAAGAAAAGATGTATATGGAAGAAGCCCTGAAGGAAGCAGCCTTGGCCGCTCTTGAAGGGGAAATTCCCGTAGGGGCCATTCTCGTCCAGGATGGACGCGTCATTGCCCGGAACCATAACCGGCGGGAAAGAGCGCATGATGCCACGGCCCATGCAGAAATCCTTGTCATCCGGGAAGCCTGTGAAAAGCTCCGGCGCTGGCGCCTAGCTGACTCCACCCTTTATGTGACCATGGAACCCTGCCCCATGTGCGCCGGTGCCATCTATAATGCCCGGATCGGACGCGTTGTCTTTGGGGCGAGCGACAGCGTAGCCGGAGCCTGTGGGAGCCTCTTCCAGATTCCCCTCCACCCCAGTCTCCATGCAAATACCATCATCAAAGCCGGTATCGAAGCAGAGCGCTGTAAAAAAATTTTGCAGGAATTTTTTACACGGCGCCGTTAATATGATATAATAGCCTAGTCTGCGGATGGGTGTCCGAGTGGTCGAAGGTGCTTGACTCGAAATCAAGTATACCGCAAGGTATCGTGGGTTCGAATCCCACCCCATCCGCCATTATTATAAGTCACATCAACCCCCACCATGGGTCACGCCATGGTGGGGGTTTCTTATTGGGTAAAAAAGTCCAGAAGCCAGCCTCCTGCTGATTCAAAATACCGTCCATGCCAGTTGTCCCTATTCCTCCTGATTTTTGTCACGCTCTTTAAAAACAGTAAATAAGGCTTTTGCACTGGCTGAAATATAGGCATCCTTACGAAGTACAAGTTCAAGCGTGGAAACAAGGCCCTTTTCCGCAATCACCCGACGCGTCAGATGGGGATAGCCGCGAAGAGCCTCCAAGGGTGTCACGCTGATTCCCAGTCCATAATCAGCCATCATAAGGCAAGTACGAAGGTCGTCTGCAACACCAACAATTTGCGGCTGCCTTCCAGCGTGAGAAAAAAGATCACGGATCCTTGCTTCCCAGCGTTTATAAAGGATCAGAGGACACGCTGCAAGGTCTTTCATGATGAGCTTCCTATGCGAAGGAATCTCACTGAAAAACGCTCGTTTGCCGGAAGCCATCATCGGATCCTGGCGAAGGGGAAGACGCTCAACATGCTTAAAAGTTTCCGGAGTCCGAACAAAAGCAGCTTCCAGCTCATTTCGAGCCAGTTTTTCTTCCAGTTCAAGCGTATTGCCTTCTACGATTCGCAGCCGGACAAGGGGATATTGCCTGTGAAAAGCATCAAGCCCTTCATAGACTTCCTTCACGTGGGCGGAAGAGATACAACCAAGATGCACGGTCCCAGTTCCGCCTCGGCCCATATCGCGGATTTCTTCCAAGGCTTGCCGTTCTATATCTGTCATTTCCAGTGCATACTGGTAGAACCGGCGTCCGGCCGGTGTCAGCGTGATCTGGCGCGCACCGCGTATAAACAACTCCGTTCCTACCTCTTCTTCCAGCAGCTTGATTTGGGTAGACAGGGGTGGCTGAGAAAGATTCAGTTTCCTGGCTGCTGCTGAAATCGTACCTTCTTCAACGACAGCGATGTAATAGCGCAGTTGATATATATTCATATCATATACCTCATTATAAAACAAATATTATTCATATAGTTAATTCTATGATACGCTATGGTGCAGAAAAAGAAAACCGCCAAAATCCCGTAAACGGTACCTAGATGCGCCTAAGGGGACGAAAGCAGCCTAAAGGAGGAAGCTAAAATGGATGGAATGAAAAAGTGTTGGAAGCTTTTCTGGGTATTTGCCCAAATCGGGATCACCACATTCGGCGGTGGTTATGCCATGCTGTCGATTCTGCAGCGGGAAGTGGTGGAAAAGCGCCACTGGGCAACGGAAGAGGAACTCATGGATGACTATGCCATTGGGCAGTGTACGCCCGGCGTCATCGCCATCAATACGGCTACCTTTATTGGCTACAAGCTGTACGGGATCACAGGCGGCATCATTGCTACACTGGGAGTTATCTTTCCTTCCCTTTTGATTATTACGTCCATTGCCGCCTTTCTTTTGAATTTTGCTGACCTTGCCATTGTAAAACATGCCTTTGACGGGATCCGCGCCTGCGTCACCGTCCTGATTTTTGATGCGGTCATCAAATTAGGGAAAAAAGCCCTCATTGACAAGACCAGCTGGCTGTTATTTTTCATCGTCCTTGTCTTATCTCTCTTGACAAGCATCCCAACTGTCATGCTGATTGTTCTTTCCGGCATAGCAGGCTGTCTCTTTTCCTCAAAGTCTGCCTCTATTAAGACAAGGAGCAAGGAACAAGATCCACAAGACCACGCTGAAAACGACGCAAAGGAGGACGAATCATGGAAACACTGATTCTTTACGGCCAACTATTTTGGCAATTTTTCAAAACCGGGTTATTTGCCGTTGGCGGCGGGCTCGCGACACTGCCTTTTCTTCAGGAGATGAGCCGTCTGACCCATTGGTTTACTACGACCGACATTGCCGATATGGTTGCCGTCTCTGAATCGACGCCGGGGCCCCTGGGCGTCAACATGGCGACCTATGTCGGCTTCAAAACGGCGGGATTTGCAGGCGGTGCCATCGCCACCTTAGGACTCATTGCCCCGTCCATCATCATCATCCTCATCATTGCACGGATGCTCCGTAGATTTCAATCCTCAGCCATCGTCAGCCAGATCTTTTCCGGCCTCCGCCCTGCGTCAGCGGCCCTCATCATGGCTGCAGGCCTGAGTGTCGCACAGATTGCCCTCTTCCAGGTAAATACCTGGAAAGTTACGGGAAACCTGGCCGACCTCTTTAAAGTTAAAATGATGATACTGACAGCCTTCATCTGGTTTTGCTATCGCAAGTGGCAGCTCCATCCCATCATCTACATTGCCTTTTCTGCTGCCGTCGGCATCCTTTTGGAACACTAAAAAATGGCCCCGAACCTAGCGGATTCGAGGCCATTTTGCACTTTTAGAAAGATCATCTGTTCGGAGCTAAATAAAGCCCTGCAACTAGCTTCCAGCTAGAGACGCGCCTTAAGGAAATGCCGAACTTTAAGAAGCGCCTCGTTTCAAAGGCCGCCTTACGTCCGATCAAGAATCCTGCCATCGGTCGAAATCGTTACAACGGACCAAGGGATCATCTTGCCGCTTTCCTGAAGGGCTTTGACGGCAGCATGTTCCAGACCGCCGCAGCAAGGGACTTCCATGCGGACCACGGTCACGCTCTTGATATCATTTGAAGCAAAAATCGCACCTAATTTTTCCGAATAGTCGACGGCATCAAGTTTCGGGCAGCCCACGATGGTAATATGACCTTTGATGAATTCTTCGTGGAAATTTGCATACGCATAAGCTGAACAGTCAGCCGCAATGAGGAGCTTTGCTCCGTCAAAGAACGGAGCCTGGATAGGAACGAGTTTAATCTGCACAGGCCACTGGCGCAGCTGGCTTACAGACGCGGCAGCCGGTGCAGCAGGCGCAGCTGCTTTTCCCGCCTGATCCATTATCTTCATACGGGAACCGGGGCAGCCGCCTTGAGGCGCCATCATGCGTACGCGGGAACCGGGGCAGCCACCTTGAGGTGGTACAGGTTTTCCTTCAGCCCGCATCTTTGCTTCAACAGCTTCCCGGTCATAAGGCAGGGCTTCCCGTTCTTCAAAAGTAATGGCATCGGTCGGGCAGTGCGGCAGACAGTCGCCAAGGCCATCACAATAATCATCGCGCAAGAGCTTGGCTTTGCCATTGACCATGCCGATGGCACCTTCGTGGCAGGCTTTAGCGCAAAGGCCGCAGCCGTTGCATTTATTTTCGTCGATTTTGATGATTCTCCGTTTCATGAGTGTTTCCTCCCCTGTATGTAAAAGATTCATGGTTTCACTTGCTTTTTCGATGGTGTCATTATACGATAGGGGTACAATTAATTACGTTGTTTCAACAACAAAAGGGGAGAAACCATGGATTTTGCATTTTTAGCGAAAACACCCTTTTTCCGTACCTTACGTACGGAGGAAATCAAGTCGGCCCTCACCTGTTTGGGCGCAGTGACCCGCCATTTTGAAAAAGGCAGCTACATTCACCGTGCCGGTGACAAGGTCCACACAGTCAGTCTTATCCTCAAAGGCTGCGTCAACATCGCCTACGATGACATCTGGGGAAACCGGACCATCTTGGGACAGGCCCACAGCGGGGAAATCTTTGCCGAAGCCTATGCCTGCATGGATGACGAGCCGCTCCTTATCAGCGTGGAAGTAGCAGAAGATACGGAAGTCCTTATGATGGATATGCACAAGATACTGACCATCTGTCCCTCAAACTGCAGTCATCATCATAAGCTTGTAGAAAACCTCCTGACCATCTTGGCCCGCAAAAACTTGGGCCTATCCCGGCGTATGGTCTATACAGCATCAAAATCGATTCGCGGCCGTGTCCTGTCCTATCTGTCCTTTCTCGCTGACAAACAAGGAAAAAAGCAGGTTTCCATCCCCTTTGACCGTCAGGAAATGGCGGATTACCTCGGCGTCGACCGTTCTGCTCTCTCAGCGGAACTGAGCCGCATGCAAAAAGACGGACTTATTGCCTACAAAAAGAACCATTTCACCCTTTTCACCGATGAACTTTGAAGTAAAAAGCCGTTACGAACACAGGATTCGTAACGGCCTTTTTTATTTTTTAATTGGTTCTACACTGACAACCACAATTTCCGGCGGTACGCCAAGACGCATGGGAATAACGGACAGGCCATGGCCTGTCGATACAGTCGCCAGCATATTCCCAAAGGCCTGAGTGCCATGGTCCAGCGCAAAAAGTCGCTGTGTAATGAGGTTTAAAGGAATGAATTGTCCTCCATGAGTATGGCCGGCAAAATAAAGGTCATACTCCTTTTGTGATGCTTCCAAAACATGGTATGGTTCATGTTCCGCAAAGATATGGAGGTCACTGCCTTGGGCTGCAGGCGCCTCATAGCCCTTTTTTCCAAAGCGCTCATCATCAAGGCCTGTGATCCAAACGGAACTGCTCACAGGAATGGACTCATTTACAATGAACCGAATGCCCATTCGTTCCAGATAAGTCCGTTCCTGCTCTCCCGTACCTGCCATGAGATCATGATTGCCCATGACGGAATATAGGCCCATAGGAGCGCGGAGGCTGCGCAAGGCATCCATACTGCCCTCGCGCATGACAAAGGAAAGACTGCGGTCCACAAGGTCACCGCCAAAAATCACAAGATCGGGGTCTTCCGCATTAATGCGGCTCACGAGCTTTTGCCCATACCGGCGGCCCCAAAGAGTTCCAAAATGCAGGTCCGAAGCAAAGACGATACGCATGGACCGCGTCAAAGGTTTATACGTGCGAAGGGTGATCCGCCGCACATGGGGATGAAGGGCCTGGTAAACGCCAAGACCGGTCCCCAAAAAAGCGATGAAAAAAATTGTGATGGCCGCATTGGGTGCAAGGTTCGGAGACTGGGAAAACCGGCCAAGGAGCCAACAAACACCATAAAAGATAGATAAGAGCACAGAATAAAAGATAAAACCCATCCACACTCCGCCACTCCAACTAAAATAACGAATCAGCGTAACAGGAAGCGATTCCGTAAAAATATTACCAATGGCAAAAATCAAGGGCATGAGTAAAAAGGGCAGGAGCGTCCAAGCAGAGTGAAGCAGGGAAAATCCCGTTCGGTACATCCCCCAGGAAAAGGTCGATCCCACAAGACCCAAAGCCGTCACAATAAGAAAAAACATATTGATACTCACTTCCATCACCCCTTACAAAGGAGCCGCGGTCATCCTTAAAGCAGCATCTTGCCCAACCAAAAAGCGGCACCGGCAGCAAACATGCCAAGCATGTTCTGCAGGAAAATATAAAGGAATCCCGTAATATGCTCCCCATGCAGGAAAAAATGCATTCCTTCTTTGATAAATGAAGAAAAGGCTGTAAAACCTCCAATGAATCCCCAATAAAAGAGGTTGATCCAACGAGGATGCGGCAATTTCACATATAATACGGCCACAAAAAAACCAACCAAAATGCAGCCAAGCGTATTGACAGCAATCATGTGCCAGGGAAAATCCGTTCCCCCCACACCTTTGAGGCTTCCGGCAACAAGATAACGCCCCACGGAGCCCAAGGCGCCTCCAAGCGCCACATAAAGCAGCATGTGCAAATCTTCTGTAATTGTCATGATTCCCCCCTCAATTCAATAAAGCAACATTCCCAGTCCCGAGCAAACACCCGCTACAAGAATAATCATTTTTTTATTTTCTTACGCTATTTTTGTATACTTTTTACCGTTGAAAAAAGGCGCTTGCTAAAGAAGCGTCTCTCTATCCTGAATAGCTACTCTTATGGTAGATGATGAAGATATTATCTGTCAATCATTAATTTTGCAAGATGATTCATTTTTTCAAAATATCGTTTTTTTGAGGTAAATTTAGCTTTACAATTTTTGTACAAAGAGAAAACAGGGAAAAGTTGCCTTCCCTCTTCTTCCCCGCTATAATGATTGGTATGAAAAGAGATAAACGCACAACCACACCTAACGAACATATTGAAATCACCATAACGGGGCTGGGCAGTTCCGGTGAAGGGGTCGGTAAAGTGAAAGGATTTACCTATTTTATCCCCGGAGCCCTTCCTGGTGAACGAGTAACGGCCGCAGTCACAGCCAAAAAGAAAAACTACGGCCTGGGACGCTTGGAAAAGATCCTGGTCCCCAGTCCGGACCGAATCACACCGCCCTGCCCTGTCTATGAAGCCTGCGGCGGCTGCCAGATCCAGCATCTAGCCTATGAGGCGCAGCTTGTTCAAAAGCGTCAGACCGTCATCGATGCCTTGGAACGCATTGGTCATTTTTCGGGCATCAAAGTGAATCCCACTTTGGGAGCCGATGATCCGTGGCATTACCGCAACAAGATGCAGGTCCCTGTGGCAGAAGGGAAAAAGCACAGCCTGTCTATTGGCTGCTTTGCCCAGGGCACGCACCACGTCATCGACGTAAAGCGCTGCCTCATCCAGCATGATGCAAATAACGAACTTACGGCCGTCGTCCGTGCCTGGATGGAACGCTACCATATCCCGGCGTTAAAAGAAGACGCCCGCACGGGCATCGTGCGCCATATCATGGGCCGCGTCGGCGTCCAGACCAGAGAGGTCATGGCTGTCCTTGTCACCAATACGGACCGTGTACCCCATCTCAAGGAACTGACCCATATGCTGAAAGAAGCCATCCCCGGCTTTGTTACCTTGGTACAGAACGTCAATACCCGCCACACAAACGTCATTATGGGTCCCCACAACAAGGTAATCTACGGGCCCGGTGTCATCCATGACCGCTTGGGCGACCTGACCTTTGTCATTTCCCCCCATTCCTTCTTCCAGGTCAATACGCTGCAGGCGCAGCGCCTTTATGAAACTGCCCTTTCCTATGCCGCCTTGGAAGGAAAGGAAAACGTTATCGACCTTTACTGCGGCACAGGAACGATTACCCTTTTTCTCGCCCAAAAGGCACGGCACGCCTTGGGAATCGAGATTGTCGCACCAGCGATTGCTGACGCCAGAAAAAATGCCCGGGACAATCACATCAAAAACAGTGAATTCATCTGTGCTGATGCGGCTAAAGAACTGCCTCTTCTTGTGAGGGACGGAATCCGCCCCGACGTCGTTGTCCTTGATCCGCCAAGAGCCGGCTGTGAGCGGCCCGTTCTTGACGCCATCCTTGCCGTGCGTCCCAAACGCGTCGTCTACGTTTCCTGCGGACCGGCCTCTCTTGCCCGTGACGCCGCCATCCTTTGTGAAGGCGGCTATAAGATTCGTCAAGTCCAGCCCGTTGATATGTTCCCTCACACGAGCCATGTCGAGTCAGTGGTATTGATGTCAAAGAAAGAACAATAGATACCAGAAAGTGGCTTAAATATGGGCTTTTAGAGATTCATGTTTTGGATAAGTTCCCTCTGGAATTTATCCAAAATTGCTTTATCAGGACTTATCTAGGATTTACTAAAGATGAATCGATATTTTTAAGGAGAATGATAATGAAACATCAGTGCAAAATAACGGTTTTGGAAACTAAGGTATTTCCGGATTTGCAGGAAAAATATCTTGCTGATCCGAAGTCTGGACCATGTCCGTGTTTTAAAGTTGGAGATGAGTTTATTTTGGATAGGACATCCCAAAAAGATGACTTCTATCATCTGATGAATGGTCAGTTTTGCGGTGAAGCGTGGGATGCAGTTAGTCGCTATGTATATACTGCGCTGCAGGGAGGATCCATCATGCACGGCTGGACAAATGACGAACGCATGATGATTGCCTGCTGCAATGATGGAACTAGACCAGTTATCTTCAAGATTGAGCGTATAGATATTCCTGAAAACAGGGATGAAGAAGAATGGCTATCTAAGCAGAACTTCAAAAATACTGCAAATAATGCATATACGGGATAAATCAAAATTCCATTTTATAGAATCGTTATTAGTAAAAAATTATCCTTAAAATACTTCGTGGATATGTTTCCAACAACTAGGACTTTAGACAAAAAACAGTGGGTATGTTCCCGACAACGTTCAACGACTAAAAAAGTGATATGACGTTCTTGCTATCCTCTCATGCCATGTCGAGACAGTCGTTCTCATGACGCGGGCGCAGTAAGGAAGCCTCGCAAAGATGCTGTGATGCTCTCTTGCGGAAAAGGCACCTATCTCAAACGAAAAACAGAGAGTCACCATCCAAATCCGTCTTGTGATTTGGATGGTGACCTCTTTATTTAATGAGTCCCATGTAGAAAAAAGCGTTTTCTACATGGCTCATTTCTTTGGTTTGTACGCTTGTTAAGAAAATTTGTCCCTTACAAAAACGATAAGAGCCAGCCTTAGAACTGTATTTCCTTCAGGAACTCGTCTTGTTTTTCAAAAATATCTTTCAAGGCAGCATCGCGCTTTTTGCATACCTCGTCTTCAGATAGAGTTTCTTCAACATGAGCCCTTACAGCCCGAAGAATCGTCCTCCCCTCCCATTTATCGAAAGATGTTTCCGTATTGGAAAATCGGATTGCCTTCCCATAAAAAATAGAGTCATATCAATCTGATAGGGTTCTATTTTTAAATGGATGACACGACGCCCTAGCGGAACGGACCCGTTTTGAAGAAATCGAGTTCCAAGGCAAAGTGCGTAAAGGCGTAGCGAGAACTTAGAGACCCAATGAGTTTAAATTCTTTCCCATCAGTCCAAATTGGAAACGGACGCCATGGGCGCATTACTGGCAAGGACGAGGCCCACCACCTTTTCCGCCCCGCCTTCTTTGAGGAGGCGGGCCGCTTCTTCAAGGGATGCGCCCGTCGTTGCAATATCATCGATGACGATAACCGTCCCATCAAGCTTCACCGGATGGAAGGCAAAGGAACCTGCTATATTTTCCCGCCGTTCCGCACGGCTGAGCCCATACTGCGGTTTTGTGGCCTTCTGCCGCCAAAGGGCCTGCGTCAGGATCATCGCATGTTTTTTCAGGTAAGGTCCAAAAATAGCGGGCGGGATTTCATAACCCCGCGTCTTTCGGCGTTTGGGGTCTGTCGGAAGGGCTACGACAAAAGGATTTCCTGTAAATAAAGGCTCAAGATCCGCCTCGTGGTGCAGGACTTCCTCCCCCATGCGGTCCAGATAGTCCCGGCGCTTTTCATATTTGAGACCATGAAGGGCCCGTTTGACGCCCCCTTCATAGCGATAGAGACGGTAAACAGCGTCAAGGTGAGGCACCGTTTCTTTTTTAAGTTCCAAATAGCCTGGTGCATAGGTGCTGCGGCGGCAGGCCTCACATAAAAGGCCCGGGCCTTCTACTTCTTCATGGCAGGCAGGACAGTAATGGGGATAAAAAATAGCGAGAATGAGTTCTTTCAGTACTTGCCACATAGTCATCCTTTCAAAAAAGAGCGGGGGCAAAACATGCCCCCGCCCATGAAAAAGTGCCGCCCGCAGGCAGCACGCTTTTCTTTTTAGTAACCAATAAAGACGTCGGTCTTGATATTTTCCTTCTTGATGCCAAGGCCTTCGAGACGTTCCGTAAAGGCATTGTTCATCCCCGGGGACCCAGCGATGAGGTATTCGGCATCATTTTGTACGTCTTTGGCATAAGTGTCCGTATCCTTCATAAAGATTTCCCTGTCCGAAATGAGCCGCACTTCCACACCCGGAACCGTTTCAAGGTCTTTCCAGAAGTCCTTGTAGCAGAATTCGCCGCGGTCATCGGAATAAAGAACCGTAATGGCATGGCCTTCTACAGGGTGATCCTTGTAGGCCCGCAAGAGAGCACGGATGGGCGTAATGCCAATGCCACCGGCAACGATGAGGGTCTTCTTGAAGCCTTCCGCATCCAGGGCGAAGGTCCCCAAGGGGCGCGCGACACCAATCTTATCACCAGGTTTGATTTTACGGAGCAGGGCTTCCTTGAAACTTGTGTGCTTGTCGGCAATACGGGTCGTAAACATGAGATATCCGTCAGCCATGGTTGAGGCAATGGTAAAAACGCGTGTGTTGCGGTCCTCAGCATCAAGTTCAAAGCCGTTTATCTGCCAGGCAACATGCTGGCCGGCTTTCCACGTAAAGCCTTCGGGGATGGTCATGATAAAGCTGTAGGAATCACTGGTTTCTTGTACGATCTTGGTCAGGGTTGCTTCTAAAAATTCCATAGTACACCTCCACATATTGAAAAACTGATATGATTTATTACAGGTTACTTACTTTATCTTATTCGCTGTAAAAGGCAGGATTCCTCTTTTTAATAATCATTTTCCATTATGAAATTTTTAAATTGATTTTTCCATGTCAATCAATACCAAGTTCCCCATGCAGCCGTTCGGCAAGAAGGGAATAGCGCTTGCGCGTCCGGTCGTTCGTGACGGCCATCTGCATCGCTTTCTTGCTGCCGGCAAGATAAACCTGTTTTTTGGCCCTTGTAATGGCCGTATAAAAAAGGTTCCGCTGAAGCATGATATAGTGTCCAGGCACTAGGGGCATGATGACAACAGCGTATTCACTGCCTTGGGCCTTATGGACACTCATCGCATAAGCAAGGCGCAGGTCGTCCACTTCGCCGCCTTCATAGGTCACATTGCCCCCTTCGGGACGGTCCGGAAAGGATACAAAGACCGTCTTGCCGCGAATGAGGTCAATTTGTCCGATGTCCCCATTAAAAACGTTCTTTTCATAGTTGTTGCGGATCTGCATGACCTTGTCCCCTTCACGATAGACCGTGTTCCCCGCCTTATGTTCTGCTTTATCGGGACTTGGCGGATTGACGCGGGCCTGGAGCAGGCGATTCAGGTTTTCTACACCGCAGGGATTGCGGTGCATGGGAGAAAGGACCTGTACATTCTGCCAGGAAAGGGTTCTAACCATACGGGCATACGTATCAACGACGTAACGCACGGTCTCTTCTTCGTTCATGAACTGGCGGAACGTAAAATCCGTTTCTCCATCAACAAGTGGCATAAGGCCTTGGTTGATGCGGTGGGCATTTCGCACAATGGGGCTTAGTTGGGCCTGCCGAAAGACATTTTCGAGCCGTACGACAGGCATGGCGCCGCTGCGGATAATATCCTTGAGGACACTGCCCGGACCTACGGACGGCAGCTGGTCAACGTCGCCAACAAGGACCAGGCGGCAGCCAATGGGCAGGGCCCGTAGGAGATGGTACATGAGGACAATATCCATCATGGACGCTTCATCGACGATAACGGCATCCGCTTCAAGGGGCGTATCCTCGTTGCGCCCCCACAAGGCCTCGTCGCCATTTGGCGTATATTCGAGCATGCGGTGAACCGTCAGGGCCGGCTCGCCGGCTGATTCAGCAAGGCGTTTGGCTGCCCGTCCTGTCGGTGCCGAAAGAAGGATCTTGCAGCCTGCTTCCTTAAGAACGGACAGGATGCCCTTGATGACGGTCGTTTTCCCTGTGCCCGGTCCGCCCGTAAGGACAAAGACGCCGTGATCAACGCTCGTCTTAATGGCTTCTATCTGTTCCGGTGCCAGCGTCAGGTTCTCATCTTTTTCCCACGCTTCGATGATCTTTTGGTAGTCCACCTGCCACAGTTGGTTCACACGGTCACGCAGGACCATGAGGCGTTTAGCAACGCCCACTTCGGCCTGGTAGAGATATTCTGCGTACACGCAGGTTTCCCCGCCCACTTCTTCCGTGCGCAGCCTATTTTCATCAATCAGATGCTGGAAAACCGTCCGCACGTCGACAGGGTCCACAGAAAGAAGGGACGCCGCGCTTTTTACAAGCCATTCATCAGGGACACAGGTATGCCCCTGGGTACCGCTCTGCATGAGGGCAAACCGGATGCCTGCCTGGATGCGCTCCTCGCCGTCAAGGTCCACGCCTAGGCTGACGGCAAGCCGGTCCGCCGTTTTGAAACCGATTCCCTCTACATCTTCGGCAAGACAATAAGGATTATTGGCAATCCGCGTAAGCGCCGTTGACCCATACAGGGATTGGATACGGGGCGCATAGTTGCCGCTGATACCGTGACTTTCAAGGAAAAAGACCAGTTCCCGCGTATCCGTCATCTCACTGTAGGAACTGATGATATCCTCAGCCTTTTTCTTGCCAATACCGGGCACTTCCCGCAGTCGTTCAGGATGCTCATCAATGATGCGGAACGTATCCTCCCCAAAACAATCGACAATGCGCTGCGCCATGGCAGGCCCTACGCCCTTGATGGCGCCGCTGCCGAGCATTTTGACGATGGCGGCTTCTCCGGTAGGCTTGAGGGCTTCCCATGTGCGGCAATCAAATTGGCGGCCAAAACGAGGATGTTCAGTCCACGACCCAGTAAGGCGCACTTTTTCGCCGGCAAAAGGAGCTATGCCCTTATAGACAACAGACACTGCACCGAGATCCCGATTTTCTCCTCGAAAAACGCAAAATGTCCCCTGATCGGATTGAAAGACAATATTTTGGATGGTGACTTCAAGGGTCTGTTCTTCTGCCATGGTCGCTGCTCCTTTTTCGCATCGCTTCAACAATGATTCGCTCTATTATAGCATAGAATAGAGGATGATTGGGGAGTTAGCATAAGGTCAGAGACTTTCCATTACTTTATGGACCGCTTTTTGATACCCTCTGCCCCAATGATCAAGGGCGTCAAGGATGGGCTTTAGGCTCATGCCAAGGTCTGTCAGGGCATATTCAACGCGAGGCGGTACTTCAGCATAGACGGTACGGGTCAATAGTCCGCAGGCTTCCATATCCCGAAGGTTTGCGGTCAGGACCTTTTGGGAGATATGGCCAACGGAATGACGCAGTTCACCAAAACGCTTTTTGCCAGGCAGGAGATCACGCAAAATGAGGACCTTCCATTTATCTCCAATCAGCATAAGGGTGGTTTCCACTGGACAAGCAGGCAGTGATTCAATGAATTTCATAGCATTCCTCCGCAATAGTTTCTTTTAGGTACTTATAGCACTTTATTGTGCCTACTTCACAAAAGTTACTTCTATGAAGTATGATAAATCCATCGAAAGAAAAACACAAGCCCCTAAAGGGCTCCATCTTAAAGGAGGATCTCATTATGAAAATTGCCGTTGTTGCCGCTAATGGAAAAGCCGGTCAGCTGATTGTAAAGGAAGCCCTTGCCCAGGGCCTTGACGTAACGGCCATCGTTCGTCACACCAATCATTCCCTTGCCCAAAGGGTCATTGAAAAGGACCTCTTCGACCTCACACGGGACGATCTTGCCGGGTTCGATGCTGTCGTCGACGCCTTTGGTGCCTGGACGCCGGAAACACTGCCGCTTCATAGCTCATCCTTGAAGCATCTCTGCGATACCTTGAGTGGTACGAAGGTCCGTCTCCTTGTTGTAGGCGGTGCTGGAAGCCTTTACACGGATAAGACCCATACCCTGCAGCTTGTTGATACGCCGGACTTTCCAAGCGCCTTTAAGCCCCTTGCAACGGCCATGGGAAAAGCCCTCACCGAGCTGCGCAGCCGCTCCGACGTCAATTGGACCTACATCAGCCCGGCCGCGGATTTTCAGGCAGATGGAGGGCGCACAGGAAGCTACATACTTGCTGGCGAAGAACTGACGCTCAATAGCCGCGGCGAAAGTGTCATCAGCTACGCTGACTTTGCCCTTGCCATGATTGATGAAATCGTCAAAGGCAGTCACATCAAGGAACGGATTTCTGTGGTTCGTAAGTAATGCTGCTGTCCTAGGTCAGGCATAAAAGTAAACTCATTTGAGGAAGAACGTGAACCCCTTGCTTTAATCTAAAGCAAGGGGTTCACGGCTTATTGTATGATACCTGTATCACGGTTGGGAATAGGGACTGTTGTGAATTGTGAATTGTGAATTGTGAGTTGTGGGTCTTGAGTTGTGTAACCGCTACCCAAGGTCGTTGACACTCTGATTTTTTAAAACCCTTCATTTTTGACAACCTTTTTTGACTATACCCAGCGTTGTTGACACCTTAACTGATTGAAATCGCTGGGAGAAAACTTTATAAAGAGGTTTGCTCTAACGCAGGGAAAGCTAGAAAACATAAAAAGGAGACTGCGAAGAAATGAATGACTCATTTCTCACAGTCTCTTTTTTATCATTTCAGCGATTCAAAATAGGAGAAGCGCCAGCCCTTGGCAGTCTTTACGTACGGGAAATCGACGGATTCCGTTTTGACAAGGGTCTTATGTTCCTTATCGGCATAGACCGGAGTCTTTGCCGTCACAACAATCCGGTCGCTTGACGGACGGCTCAAGCTGTAGGTCGGTGTACCCTTGAGAGGGTTTGCTTTTTTGGCGGCAGGTGCCACAAAAAGTTTGTTATCAGCCTGGCGGTACATCTTATTGCCGCTGATGATGAAGCTTGCCAGGGAATCCGTAAAGATGTCATGGACGGCAGCTTTTAGATCCAACATGTTGTGAATGGTCGGGTCCGATACGGAATAATAGAGCATGTAGCCACTGTCAAAGCGTTCCTTTCCATCCGTCGGCAGGGGGTTATGTTCGAACCACTCAAAGACCGTCGTTGCACGTGTAAGGGCGGTCATCACTTCTTCATTGGTCGGATTTTCAGGGGAAGCAAAGGCCGTCATGGCACCCATGATCAGTGCGAGGGCCGTCAGCATCAAAGTGCGGATTTTTTTCATAACTAGCACTCTCCTTTGTTAGACTGCCTCCATTTTACCATATTCTGAAGTCATAGTATAATAAAAACCTGAAAAAGAATCGATTTCCTCTGGGAAATCAATACAATAAAGGATGGAGAAAATATGAAACCATACAAAGCGGTCATCTTTGACCTTGACGGAACGCTCCTTGATACCTTGGCGGACCTTGCGGCCTCCCTGAACGCCGTCCTCACGCGGCACGGTTACGGGCCCCAGCCCCTTCACGCGGTGCGGCGCTATTTAGGAAACGGAGCAGAACGCCTCTGCCGTCTGGCCCTGCCAAAAAGCGTCAAAGAGGAGGAATTCCAGACCATTTTCAATGAGTTCAAGGCCTACTACAAGGATCACTGCCACATCGCCACAAAACCATATGATGGCATTCTTGGCCTTCTTAAGGGCCTTCAGGCGCAAGGCATCAAGACGGCCATCGTCTCCAATAAACCCGATGAATCTGTCCGCGCCCTGCGGGATGATTTCTTTCCTGCCGTGACCCTTGCCGTGGGGCAAACGGAGGGCATTCCCCGCAAACCGTCCCCCACCATGGTAGAAAAAGCCCTGCATGACCTAGGCATCAAAAAGGATGACGCTGTCTACATTGGCGATTCAGAAGTTGATTTTGAAACCGCCCGGCGCGCCGCCATGGATGTCATCCTTGTAAGCTGGGGATTCCGGGACCGTGCCGAGCTGGAAGCCTTGGGAAAAGCGGTCATTGTCGATACACGGGAGGCATTATCTGCCTATCTTTTGGGATCAGTCCAAAAATCGGACTGATCTGATACAAGTAAGGGTCCCTTTGCTCTATGAAAAAGGGAGAAGAACCATGAGGCAGGCCTACCAGACAACAGCCCATTTGAAGATGGTTATCGTCTAGGCACTTTTAGAGGAGCTTTTGCCCTTTTCTGCCTGTATAGGCCCGCCGCCTTGTCCCCCACTCCTCAACTTTCTTTAGCATACACGAACGATTGCTCTGTCGCAGGTTCTATTCGGAGGACAAGAGGCCCCCATTGTTATAGCATGTTTCGTCTCTCAAAACGCAAAAAGGAGCTGTAAAGCAATGAACAAGCCATTGCTTTACAGCTCCCTCTTTTATTTTTTATAGGCTTCTCGGATACTATCTGCAGTAAACTTGGCATCTTCCATATCTGTACCTGCAAGATTTGCATCGTCAAGATTGGCACTTGTTAGTTCCGCTTTTGTCAGGTTTGACCCCACGACCGTGGCGCTTGTCAAATTGGCGCTGCGCAGGAGGGCTTCTGAGAGGTTGGCTCTCCGGAAACGTGCATCATAGAGGTTTGCCGATGTAAAGTTGGCACTCATGAAGTTGGACCGGAAGAACCAGCTCCTAGCAAGGTTCGCCGAATAAAAATTGGCCATGGCCCCAGAAGCATAGTCAAAATTGCTTTCCCGCAGGTCTGCCGTATAAAGGTTTGCAAAAGTAAGCGATGCATGGGCAAAGCTCGTGCGATACGCCGTTACGCCGATCAGGGAGCCTCGGTTCAAGACCGCGTAAGAAAGGTTGGCGTGGGTAAGGTCTGCCCCATCCAGCTTTGCCTTCACAAGATAGGCTTTGCGCAGATTGGCCTTTTGAAGGTTTGCCTTGGAAAGGTCAGCGCCTTCCAGGACGGCACCGGAAAGATCAGCATAACTGAGATCGGCTCCCGTAAGATCTGCCCCTGTGAGGTCCTTGTTTTTAAGGGTCGCCCCCCGAAGGTCCCCGCCTGGACAGGATCGGGTCTCCACAAGACGCGCCACATCTCCCGCATCAAACGCAAGGACCGGCGACATCACAAGGCACGAAAGGGCCAGCAGGGCCGCGATTTTCCATTTTTTCTTACTCATTCCACTCATTCCTTTATTAACTGCAGCAGCGTTTCCGGTGCTTTGGGTAAAGTCTCAATGATTTTCCAAGGCGTGTATTTTTTTAAATCTTCCGCCTTGTAGGTCGAACCGCCCTTTACAATCAAGGCCCGCACCCCGATGGCATCAGCGCAGGTGATATCATGGGGCGTATCGCCGATCACAACGGCATCACTCGGCGTTACCTCTGGATCAAGGGCTGTCAGTTTTTTCCACAGGGCCCTTGAAAGATCATCGCGAAGCTCACTGATTTCTCCAAAGGCACTGACACGGCGGTCAAAATAGTTATCAATCCCAAAATGGGCAAGTTTTGCCAAAGCGGCCTTTTCACAATTTCCTGTCAAAAGAAGGTTTGTTACATCCGGTGCGGCCTGCGTATAAGCAAGGGTTTCCTTGACAAAAGGCAACAAATGACCATGCCGTTCGGCAAGGGTTTCTGGCAAGCGCTTGGCATAAGCTTCGATGAAGGTCTCTACATCGGATTTTGTGCAGCTTCCTTTGATTTGTTCAATGGCCCGGCGCGCAATATAAGTATCGGTACGTCCGCTCATGCTGTAGGAAAAATTGAAACCATCGACGCCATACAGGTCGCGGATGGTCTCTTTCATAGCCGTAACCCCGGCAAAATTAGTCAGCATCAGCGTTCCATCAATATCCCAAAGTAAATAGTTCATCTTTTTTCCCCATGTCACAAAATCGAGGCGTTCCAGCAAGAAGCTTCTTGCTGGAAAAAAGGCACTGAGCCAATGATTCTTAGCATGCTGGGATCATTTTTTCAGCATGAAATTCTTGAGTTTCACTCCAGCGTTTTTAGCCCGCCGCATAGGTTTTACCATCTTCTGGCGCCGCGGTTTCATATCCTCTATATTGCCAAAATCACCGCGTTTGATGACTGTCATCTTTGACTGATCCGGTCCCATTTCCTTACGGATGGCAATGCCCAGTTCCTCAGGAATGAAGTCCCCATTCATGTTCATGATATCGAGGCCAGCATAACCAAATTCTTCGCAGACTCGCAGAATGACGTGCCCACCCTTTACGGGAACCGTAAAGATAAGACTGCCTTCGTCCGGATCTTCATCCAAATAAAAATGAAGGGCCTTGACGGAAAACCGTTCCATACATTCTTTCAAAATGGTTTCGATTTGAATGGGGTCCTGGATGACCGTTTCTAGACAGCGATACATATCGAGTGCAATTTGTGTTCCTTCTCCAATCACAGGGTTCACATCCTTGTGGGTTTATTTTAAATCTCTTCATTATATCCCACGAATGGATGGACTGTCAAAAAAATAAGGAACAGGGTTAGTCTGCCCTGCATTTCGACTTTCCTTGATTCCATCAAGGAACTTCTTAGGACCTTTCCTCTTCCTGAAAAGTCATCGCCCAGAAGAAGGAATTTGCTAAAATCATTGCGGGAATCGTCGATAAGGATTAAAATAGTAAAATAAGCGTCGTGATACGTTTTAAATCCATCTTTAAAGCGTGACATGATCCTGCGCAAATAAGGCAGACCCGCGCCTACGCCTTTGTAGGTTGGGCCTGCCTTCCCGTTGCAGGCTGTACAGTCACAAAAGGAGAGATAATGCCTAAGAAGTTTGAAATCATCCACAAAAGGGTGCTGAACCCTGAAATGAGCTCGATTTCGGTCTATGCTCCCTGGATTGCTGCCAAAGCAAAACCGGGCCAATTCATCATTCTCCGTTCGAACGAAGAAGCAGAACGGATTCCTCTCACCATTTCCAGCCATGACGACGGACTCATTACGGTCATCTTCCAAAAAGCCGGTGCTGGCACGATGGAACTGGATCTTTTGAATGAAGGCGACTGTCTGGCCGATATGGCAGGTCCCCTTGGCAAACCGACCCCTGTTGAGGGCTATGGCCGTGTTGCCGTGTTAGGCGGCGGTCTTGGCTGCGCCATTGCCCTGCCGGTTGCCCGCGGTCTTCATGAGGCCGGCAACCAAGTTGATCTCATTGCTGGATTCAGAAATGAAGAACGTGTCATTCTCCAAGATGAAATGAAAGCAGCCTGTACCGATCTTCATACCTGTACCGATGATGGTTCCTTCGGCTACCATGGCTTTGTCACCAATAAGCTCGAAGAACTCATCAAAAGCGGCGTCAAGTTCAATCAGATCTTTGCCATTGGGCCCCTTCCCATGATGAAGTTTGCGACCCTCATGGCCAAGAAGTATGATATTCCCTGCATGATCAGCATGTGCCCCCTCATGATTGACGGAACGGGTATGTGCGGTTGCTGCCGCGTCACTGTTGGCGGTGAAACGAAGTTTGCCTGCGTCGATGGACCGGACTTTGACGGCTATCTGGTTGATTTTGATGAAGCCATCGAACGCAACCGCACCTACCAGGCCTTCGAAACGGAGCGTCGCGAGGAAGAAGCAGAACACATCTGCAATCTCACAGGGGAGGTCCGCAAATGAGTATCAACATGCAAGCTGAAAAGACGCCCATGCCGACCCAGGCACCGGACGTGAGAAACCATAATTTCAAGGAAGTAGCCCTGGGCTATACGGAAGAACAAGCCATCAACGAAGCAAAGCGCTGCCTGCAGTGCAAGAAGCCGTTGTGTGTCACGGGCTGTCCTGTCGGGATTCCTATCCCCCAGTTCATTGCCAAAGTCGCTGAAGGCGATTTCCGCGGTGCCTTTGACATCATCTCTTCGGCTAACGCCCTGCCCCGCATCTCGGGCCGCGTCTGCCCTCAGGAAACACAGTGCGAAGGCAAATGCGTCCGCGGCATCAAGAATGAACCGGTTGCCATCGGTCGCCTGGAACGTTTCGTAGCTGACTGGGCCGCTGAACATGCAGCCGATATCATCTGTGTGGATCCCCAAAATGGTCATAAAGCCGCGGTCATCGGCTCCGGCCCGGCGGGTCTTACCTGCGCCGGTGAACTTGCCCGCAAAGGATTTGACGTAACTGTCTTTGAAGCGTTCCACGTAGCGGGCGGTGTATTGAGCTACGGCATTCCTGAATTCCGTCTGCCAAAATCCATCGTGGCTTCCCAGGTTGAAAAACTGAAGGAACTGGGCGTCAAATTTGATACGGACATGGTCATCGGCAAAGTTCTCACCATTACGGAACTCATGAAGGAACATGGCTATGAAGCTGTCTTCATTGCTTCCGGTGCCGGCCTGCCCCAGTTTATGCATATTCCCGGTGAAGGCCATGTGGGCGTCTATTCCGCCAACGAATACCTCACCCGTATCAACCTCATGAAGGCCTATGATGAAAAGAGCAGCACACCGGTCTTAAAAAGTAAGTCCGCAGCAATTGTCGGCGGCGGCAACGTGGCTATGGACGCGGCTCGCTGCGCCAAACGTCTGGGGGCCGATGTCCACATCGTTTATCGCCGCGGTGAAGCTGAACTGCCAGCACGACTCGAAGAAATCCATCACGCCAAGGAAGAAGGAATCCACTTCAACTTCCTTACAAGCCCGGTTGAAATCCGCGCCGATGAAAAAGGCCGCGTTTCTTCCCTTGTCTGCCAGAAGATGGAACTGGGTGAACCGGATGCTTCGGGGCGCCGCCGTCCTGTACCCATCAAGGGCAGCGAATTTGAACTGCCGGTTGATATGGTCATCATGGCTATTGGGACGCGTCCCAACCCCATGAGCTATGACGATACACCGAATCTTGACCGCACGAAGAAAGGTACCGTTGCTGCAAGCGATGACACCTGTGCTACGTCTGTTCCCGGCGTTTACGCTGGCGGTGATGCCGCAACCGGCGCCGCTACAGTCATCCTTGCCATGGGTGCCGGAAAGAAAGCCGCAGCCGCCATGGCAGACTACATGCTAAAAAAATAAAGCATCATCAACGCAACCGTTAACAGCTGCAGATAGTACTCTGCAGCTGTTTTTCTTCATTCAAAAAGGAGGCCCCCTCAGGGAGTCTCCTTTTTCCTTTATGGAAGGGAGCACCATAAGCTCAAAGTTTCATATCCCCGTTTTTGACCCAGCCCAGGCGGCAGCAGCCTTGATTGATGATGGGAGATAGGATGGCTGGCAGGACAAAGGAAATAAAAAGAAGACCCAGCCAGTCAAAGGACGTAATCGCCGCTTTGGTCCCCGCTGCCATATCAGAGATCCATCCTGTAAATACACCAATCTGTCCTACAAGACCACAGGTCCCCATGCCAGAAGAAACGGCCGCTCCATCCATTCGCAGCTTAAAGACACAGGTTGCCAGCGGTCCCGTTATGGCAGAAGCAAAGATGGGCCCAATCCAGATGCGCGGGTTCCTAACGATGTTGGGCATCTGCAGCATGGATGTGCCAAGACCTTGAGACAGCAGGCCGCCCACTCCATTTTCCCGGTAGGACTGGACGGCAAAGCCAATCATCTGAGCCGAGCAGCCTGCTACAGCAGCGCCGCCGGCAAGACCGGTGAGGCCCAAGGCCGCACAGATGGCAGCCGATGAAATCGGAAGGGTAAGGGCAATGCCAACAAAAACGGAAACAAGGATGCCCATAAGAAAGGGCTGCAATTCCGTAGCCCACATGATGACAGTCCCTGTCTGCATCGCAAGTTTCCCTAAGGGCGGCGCACATAAAGCTGCGAGCGTGGCACCGACACCGATGGTCACAAGGGGCGTTACAAGGATATCGACTTTTGTTTCCCCAGCGGCCAGTTTCCCGATTTCACTTGTGGCTATGGCGACAAAAAGCACCGCCAAAGGCCCACCAGCGCCGCCCAGTGCATTGGTTGCAAACCCTACGGTGAGAAGCGAATAAAGGACCAAGGGCGGACAATGCAGCGCGCGGCCAATGGCAACTGCCATGGCAGGTCCGCTCATGGCCATAGCAAGGCCGCCAACCGTATACTTGATGCCGCCTACGGTCGCAACGACAATCTTTAAGGCACGGATATCAAAAAGAAGGCCCATGGCATTGATGATGGTCCCTATGAGCAAGGAACAAAAAAGACCTTGTGCCATGGCCCCCATGGCATCAATGAGATATCGTTTGGTTGAAATTTCTACGTCCTTCTTTTTTAAAAATGCCTGAATCGCTTCCATTTGTTTTCCTCCCTGATGCTCGTGCTCTCTTTCGCATCTTGTATACAAGATATATCAAGAAAAAGGATACGCTCTGGAAAATATCCTGTCAACTTATATGACAAGACAATTATGATTTCAAAAAAAACACCCTTTTTATGCGTCCCCTACATCTTTTTTTCGCATAAAGAAAAAGATGAGGCTTTCTTTGCCTGTCCCACAGTCCTTTTTACGCCGCAAAAGAACGAATTCTTCCCGCTGATAGACCCGGATGACTCCCATCTTTTTGCTAAAAGCTGCAACGGCGAGTGAACTCCCTTCATTTTTGACAGCGTCGATCAGTGCCTTTCCCCTACCTTTTTTCCGATATGCTAGCCCAACAAAAAGACCCTCAATAGAGCTTTTTATAAGATCAATGAAGCCAAGGATGATTCCTGCATCTTTAGCTGCAATCATATGCGCTTCAGGGAAAGGGCTCTTGACACAGGTCAAATTGTCCTCAAAATAGGGAGCATCGATGAAGGGATAGGTGTCAAGATTTCCCTCCAGCCAAAATCCAAGCACTGTATCAAGGCAGCGCTTTTCATGGTGCGCAGGTTCATAACAGCTCCTTTCTCCAATCTTTCCTTTGGCTTAGATGAAAGCCCTCTTTCTGTCAAAGAGGGAACGAAAAGAAAACAAAAATGCAAATGTCCACCCTCTCCCATGATATAATAAAAAGAAGAAAACCTATGAAAGGAGTCCTCGCCATGCCTTTATCCATGACCCTTGAACCGGTCCAAAAACAGCAGCTCACGCAGCACCTCATCCAGCAGATGAACCTCCTCCAAATGACGAGCGAGGAACTGGATGCCTTTGTGGCAAGGGAAGTGGAGCAAAATCCCCTCCTTGACTTCCCTGAAGAGCGGGAAACATGGCGGGAAGAAGGACCGGAATGGCGCCGCATGCACCTAAGGGCGCGAGATCCCAGCGATGATCCCCCTTCAAGCCCTGTGGAAAATGCCCACGCCCTTGAAATGACCTTGGAAGCCTTTTTGGATGACCAGATTGGTTGCCTTTCCCTCTCGCCTCTTGAAGCACGTCTTGCCTATTTCATTGCTGGCACCTTGGATCCCAGCGGATATTGGAGGGAAGATCCTGTCGCTGTTGCAGAACGCTTTGACGCAACGGAAGAAGTGGTCCTTGCCGTCCTTCAACAGGTGCAGCATCTCGAACCCTGCGGCGTTGCAGCCCGTTCCCTCAAAGAGTGTCTCCTCATGCAGCTTGCCCAGCAAAAAGGCGACACATCCCTTGCCCAAAAGATCATCGAAGAGGGGCTTGATGATCTTGCAAGGAATCGGATTCCCCAGCTTGCCTCCCGGTTTAACGTGACAAAAGAGGCAATTCTTGCGGCGCGGGACCTCATCCGCAGCCTGAATCCCAAGCCCGGCACCGCCTTTAGTGAAGCAGGCCCCGTGGAATTTCTCCACGAAGATGCCTTCGTCAAGACGACGGAAAAAGGGCTTAAAATCACCCTGTCAACATCCTATGGCAGGACGCTTGTCATCAACAAGGGATATCTGTCGATCTTAGACAACTCGGATCGGCCCAAAGTTAAGGAATACCTAAAAAAAGAGCTCAAAAGGGCCAAAGAGCTTCAAGCCCTCTTAAAAAGCCGCGAAGATACGCTCGCTGTTGTCCTCGATGCTCTTGCAACGCACCAGGAACGCTTTTTCCGCTATGGGCCGGGACATAAAGTGCCCTTAAAACTGGCGGATCTTGCGGATGATACGGGTTTTGCCATTTCCACAATCAGCCGCGCCCTCTCCCATAAGGTCATCGCCTGCCGTTGGGGCGCTTACCCAGCAGATGCCTTCCTTGTCGGGACGGCTGCCAAAGCCTCTGAGGAAAAAGGAACGGAAACAACGGATGAAGCCTTGGAACTTGCCCTGCAATCCCTCATTGATGACGAAGATAAGCACCATCCCTTGAGCGACCAAACCCTTTGCGACAAGCTCAACGCAATGGGCATTCCCGTAGCCCGCCGGACGGTCAATAAATACCGTACCAAACTTGGTATTCCCGGCAAAAGCGCCCGCAAAGTCTGGTAAAAAGGAATCGAACCAAAGAAAATGGACCCATTGGCTGCAACCTGCGTAGGGTCCATTTTTTACTGATGTGAAACCTCTTTTGAACAGACGGCTGAACACACTCTCAGCAAAGTAAAGGATATCCATTCTGTGAAAAAAAATGGCACAGGAAATCAAAAATGAGCCCCCCGCATCTCTTCCAAGGAATTGGTTGATTTTCTCTTTGAACAGCCTTACTGCAAGATTCGCTTTTTGGTCAGCCGTAACATGGCAAAAGCGCGGACTGCTTCAAAATACTCGTGCCAACTTCACGAAAGAGGATTTTTAGATGTTCCGAGTATTGGCTGTAAAAAAAAGGTTATCAACCCACAATTGTGGGATATCCTGACTCGATAATGTAAAAAAGACACGATGAAAAAATGATTGTTTTCATTCTTTCATCGTGCCTTTTTCGACTTTTCCTTATTCTTTGGGATTATCTTCCTGGTATAGGGGCAGGGTCACGACAATCTTCGTGCCGAAATGTTCGCGGCTTGTGAGGGCGATCGTGCCATGATGCTGCTCAATGATATGCTTGACAATGGAAAGACCTAAGCCCGTACCGCCTATGCGCTTGCTGCGGCTTTCTTCAACGCGGTAGAAACGTTCAAAGACGCGGTCCTGTTTATCCTTGGGGATCCCGATGCCCGTATCTTCAACGGTAAAAAGAAGGTTCCTGCCGGTTTCTGCTTTTTCCATTGTTACGTAGACATGTCCACCAGGGCGATTGTACTTTACAGCATTATCGACAAGGTTCAGAACCACTTCGCGCAGCATATCGCTGTGCCCCATGACCTTATCCTCCGTGAGTGCAAGATGGAGCTGGATTTTCTTATCCGCAATCACGGGTTCCATAAAGCCTGCGACACTTTCCGTAATGGATTTGAGGCTTACGGCTACGGCCAGGTCCTGTGTTTCCGGTCCTTCAATCTTTGTGAGGAAGAGGATGCTGTTGATGAGTTCCAAAAGGCGCTTGGATTCCTTCACGATAAGGGCACCAAAACGCGTCACATCTTCCTTTTTCCCCACCATACCTGCCGCCATCATTTCCGCAAACCCCTGGATGCTTGTAAGCGGCGTCTTCAGTTCATGGGTGACGTTCGCTGTAAACTCGCGTCGCAGCTTTTCCTGCTCCCGACTGATCCGCTTGATGGTCTTTTTATCTTCTTCCAAGGTATAAATATATTCCTGGATGGTACGGCTTTGTTCCGTGATCTTATCGACAAGGGGACTCAGCTCGGGATACGTGGCTGGAAGTTTCGGAATGTCCACTTCCTTATCCGTTGTCACAAGGGGTTTGGTCCCCATGACACGCATGTAATCGGCCGTCTCTGTAAGTGGCCGAAGAAGGCGCTTGGTCAGGTTCGTTGCAACGAAAAAGCAGCCGCTGCCTATGAGGACGAGAAAAATCAGGATATAGGGAATGAGACTGAAATAGGCCGCGTAAACCGTATCCTGACGAATGGCTACCCGCAGAACCGATCCGTCGGGCAGGCGCCGCGCCGCATAATACGTAATATGGTCCAAGGTAGCGGACTGACGCGTAGCAACGCCGTCTACTTCCTTAAGGGCTCGCACAACTTCCGGACGATTGCCATGATTTTCCATTTGGGCAGCGCTGTAATCCGTTTCATAAAGAACGCGCCCATCGTGACCAATCCACGTAAAGCGAAGGCGATGATTGGAAGCCTCAGCAGTTTCCTCAATAAACTCAATGATATCATCCGTACGGGTTGCCTTAGCGGCAATAACCGTGACGGTGTCTTGAAGGACAGTCATGGTCTGCGCCCTAAGGGTTCGCCAAAAGCCAACAGTCAGGAAAAGGAGCGTCAATAGAGCTGCACCGATTCCAATGCCAATAAGACTCAAAAAGATTTTCTTTTTCATGATTCTGGCTCATCAAGCCGGTATCCCACGCCGCGGATTGTCTTGATAATCTGTCCTCCCTCACCGAGCTTCTGACGCAGGCTCTTGATATGCATGTCTATGGTACGGCTTTCACCGGCGTAGGTAAAGCCCCATACAGATTCCATGATCTGTTCCCGTTGGAGCACGATGCCCACGTTCATCATAAGATAGTGGAGCAGTTCAAATTCCTTGGCCGTCAGCATTACCTCTTCCCCATAAGATGAGACGGCATGCTTTAAGGGGTCCAAGGTGACAGGCCCGCACACCAGCATCTCAGAAGGTTTCTCCACTCGGTGGGAACGGCGTAAAACGGCCCTGATCCTTGAAATCAATTCCAAGATGCCAAAAGGTTTGGTGACATAATCATCAGCCCCAATGGTGAGTCCTTTGACAACATCATATTCACTGGTTCGTGCCGTCAGCATGATGACCGGAAGGTCTGCCGTCCTCTCCTTATGCCGGATCTTTTTAAGGATTTCGATTCCACTTTCGCCCGGCAGCATGATATCAAGCAACACCAAATCAGGGATCTTTTTTTCGAGGACTTTATAAAAAGATTCCCCGTCAGCAAATGTCTGTGTCTCAAACTGCTGGCTTTCCAGGGCATAGGCCACAAGTTCACGGATGTTCTCATCATCTTCCACACAGTAGATACAAGGCATCATCACCCCTCCTTTTTTCTTTATTATAATACGAAGTTGGAGTGACGTCCCCTTTTTTGTGTAAAAATTGTGTAAGAATAGAGTACAATTTTTACACAAGGCGAAAAAATAAAAAGCTGCAGGAAAATGAAAATCCATTTTCTTGCAGCTTTTGCAACTTCTTAACCGGAATTACTTCAGGCTGTCAGCAAGGATAGCATCGCTTGCGCAGACAGCAACAACATCAACGATATCGCTGACAGAGCAACCGCGGGACAGGTCGAGGATCGGTTTAGCCAGACCCTGAACCAGAGGCCCAAGGCAGGTAGCGCCGCTGAAGCGTTCAACCAACTTGTAGCCAATGTTAGCGGCAGCAAGGTTCGGGAAAATGAGGACGTTGGCATGGCCAGCTACGCTGGAACCAGGAGCTTTTCTTTCGCCAACTTCAGGAACAAGGGCAGCGTCAGCCTGGAGTTCACCGTCGAAAGCAAAGTCGACATTTCTTTGTTTCAGGATTTCAACAGCCTGCTGAACCTTATCAACGGATTCACCAGTGCCGGATCCCTTCGTGGAATAGGTCAGGAGGGCAACGCGGACATCTTTGATACCCAGGGTATAACGGGCACGGATGGCGCAGCTCGTAGCAATATCAGCAAGCTGTTCAGCTGTCGGGTCAAGGATAACACCGCAGTCACCGAAGACCAGTTTACCGCCTTCACCAAGGTTGGTGTTGCTGAGGACGATAAAGCCGGAGCAAACAGTCTTGTTGCCAGGACGGACACCGATAACCTGGAGACCTGCCTTGATAACATCAGCAGAAGTACGGGTAGAACCAGAAACGCACCCGTCAGCATCGCCCATGGCAACCAAGCCAGCCCCAAAGAAGGTCGTGTCCTTGGTCATGATTTCGCGGGCTTTATCAACGGTCATGCCCTTCTTTTCACGGCGTTTTGCAAAATAAGCGCACAGCTCATCCATGCGTTCATAGGTTGCAGGATTGATGATTTCAATGCCTTCAAAGGAGACACCCAGTCTCTTGGCATCACGGTTCAGCTGTTCAGGATCCCCAACAAGGATGATCTTGGCAAATCCTTCACGAGCAACAATGGCAGCTGCTTTAAGGGCTCTGTCAGAGTTGTTTTCCGGAAGAACGATTCTCTTTTGAATCGGTTTGACGCGAGATTTCAGATGATCAATAAAAGGCATTCCTAACCACTCCTATTTGTTTTTTGAATGAAGAGCTGGGCGCTCCACTTCTAATTTGACATTATATCACGTTTTGTAGATTTGTGCTTGTCCTTGGGACAATTTTTTCTTGAGGGCTCATAAAATTTTCACTTGTGAGCTCCGCATCGTCTCCAGAGCCGCCTCATGGGAATGAGGCGTAACCCCAGCGCAGCAGTGACTGTCGACAAGGACGGGCACTTCGGGCAGGGCTGCCTTGATGATCAGGGCATTGGAAACAACGCAGATATCCGTGCAAAGGCCCACAAGTTCGACGCTCTCGATGGTATCCCGCACTTTTTCAAGCTTTCCAGCAAGAGCAAGGGAGCCAAAAGCTTCCTTTTCCACTTTTTCCGCGCCAAGCCGTTCCGCCAGATTCTCCAGTTCCGGCACAAGGCGATGACCAGCCGTTCCTTTGATGCAATGCGGCACAGGAAGGATCCTGCCTTCCTGCGTTTTGAGGTAATCAGCCCCATGGGTATCGAGGGTGAAAATGACCGTTCCATCAAAATGGGCGGCTTTTTCTGCCACGCGGGGCACAATGGCCTGGGCTTCCTTGGTACCAAGACTTCCTGAAACAAAATCTTCCTGCATATCGACAACAATCAAGACCTTTTTCTTCATGACCCGTCTCCTCCATGCTTTTGCGCCATTATACCATGGGAACTACAGGTCCTTATGCTGTCTGTCTTGTCACTGTGACGTTTTATTATCCTTTCTTTGGTTCTTCAAACGTCGCTGCCGCCTCCTTAAGGAATTTGCGAATCGTCAAATGCTGGGGACAGACATGCTCGCAGGCACCGCAGAGAATGCAGTCACTGGCCTTTCCTGCATTTGCTGTCACAACATTTTCATAGTAAAAATTGGCATTATGATTGTTGAAGACACGCATGGAATTGAGAAGGGAAAAAATATCTGGAATAGGAATCTTCTTCGGGCAGTGATTTTCTTCGATGCAGTAGCGGCACGCCGTACAAGGGACAGCGTCAAGCTGGCTGAAGACTTCGACAACGCCGTCTAGGGTTCTTTTTTCTTTATCCGTAAGAGGTTTGAAATCCTTCATGAAAGACGTATTGTCCGCCACCTGGGAAAGCGTGCTCATGCCCGATAAAACCATGAAAATTCCCTCATGACCTGCCACGAAACGAATGGCATAGCTTGCGTTTGACGCCTTGGGATAAGCGCCCTGCTGGAGGGTATCGAAAAGATGCTGCGCCTTTGGCGGCAGCTTTACAAGACTCCCGCCCTTAACGGGTTCCATGACAATCACGGGTTTATGAAAGCGGAGACATGTCTCATAAACCCGTCTTGCGTCAACGGCAGTGCTTTCCATATCAATATAGTTCATCTGGATCTGGACAAATTCAACATCCGGGTGATCTCCCAAAATCCGTTCCAAGACCTCTGCCTTATCATGGAAAGAAAGGCCCACATGGCGGATCTTGCCTTCTTTTTAAGGGCAAAGGCGGTCTCATAAGCATGGCAGCGCTGGAACTTATCATAGTTGCCAAGATTCTGGGCATGCATCAGGTAAAAGTCAAAATAACTGACGCCGCACCATTGAAGCTGTTTTTCAAAAAAAGGCCGGATATCTGATTCTTGATCAAAATAAGGGGCCGTGAGCTTATTGGCAAGAAGGTAGGCTTCCCGCGGGTAGCGGCTCGTCAAGGCCTCGCGGAGCGCTAGTTCCGATTCACCATTAAGATAAGGATGAGCCGTATCAAAGTAATTGAAGCCTTCCGACAGAAAAAGATCCACCATCTTTGAAAAAGCTGCAAGATCAACTTTCTCCCCAATCATGGGAAGACGCATGGCTCCAAAACCAAGTTTTTTCTTCACTTCTGGAAATCCCGTCTGCATTGTCATCCCTCTCTTTCTAAAAGCGCCGTTTTCATAAAATAATGCGTCCTCGTTCTTTCTCATTATTTTACAATGGAGAAAATAGAAAAGAAAGAATAAAAAACATCGAAGGAATGCGAAAAAGGGTCTCTTCCGAAAGGTACCCCTTAAGGAAAAGACCCCCATGCCCCGCCTTAGGCGGAATAAGGAACGATATAACACCACGAGGTCACCAAGGGTGAACCCAAAAGGCTTTATGTTCTTTCAGGCCTTGATTCTAAACGGCAAAGGTGAGCCTCATCTGGTGCCACACGACATTTCCGTGTGTTGAGCCCGAAACCCCCTCATCGACAAAGCCAAAACGGGCATAGTAATGAATCAAGCGTTTCTTACAGGTAAGGACAAGACCTTTGCGGCCTTCCTTACGGGCCTGTTCAATAAAAGCCATAAGGACCTTAGCAGCAAGACCCTGACATTGATAATCTGGATCCGTATCAAGCCCAAAAATCATCTGCCAGGCCCCATTTTCATCATGCATACCTGCCTTTTCATACATTTCATCCGTAAGATTCCTTTCATCCGTCACAAATCCATTGACAAACGAAACCAGACGTGTCCCGTCAAATAAGAGCAGAAAATGATTCGGGTAGACCGCAACCCGGTCCCTTACAGAAGCTTCCGTCGCCGCCTCCAGTTTGGGAAAACAGCGTGCTTCTAGGGCTGCAATGGCCGCAACATCTTCTTTTGTCGCCTTCTTCAGTTCCATATCCAAGTCCTCCATGATTTCAATCGGCACGACGAAATGATATCACTTCATGTTTAAAAAGACAAAAGGAAAAGGATCCATTGGTTCCACATCCCTTCTGTCCCATAAACAAAAAGAACCAGCCTGAAGCACACAGCCCCCGCCAGTCCTTTCCGCCTGCCTTTATAATTGCGGCAGGTTATCCGATATGGAAATCTCATCCCAGCTATGCTGGGATAAAGTTTTCTGCATCATTTTTCCCAGGCATTTATATGCCTCAAGTAAAACTGCTTTTTCCTGAGCTAATCCATTCATCAATGGATGCTTTTTTGAAACGCCATTGCCGCCCAATCCGCACAGCCGGGATTCCCCTTCCCGACCGGATCCAAAAACGGACAGTTACGGAGCTTACCCCTAGATATTTTGCTACTTGTTCGATTGAAATCCATTGATCTTTAACGTCTGCCATATGTGCCAATCCTCCATATTCTCCAAATTCCTTTTCTGCATTGCATAGAACGTGCACCAGAATTCCACTATTACAGTACCATACCGACATCTATTTTTCACTTCTCAATTTCTTACATTATTTTCTAACAGTTTTTATTCAAAAAAATAATTTACTCTATATCCTTGTCCAAATAAGGACGTTCTGGGCAATCAATTTCCGGTATGTTCATTTTTTCTTTATCTTTTACGGGATCTATCGTTTTTTATGCACGTTTTTTTCTTTTCCCCCATCAAGTGAATCTTTTTCCTATCTGGTTATACCTAATACATCTACTAGTTGATTTCTCTAATCGCAGCGCCTCTTTTCATGGAAACGCCAAAGCGCTTCGTAATCATCTCTTTATTTTACTAAACAAAGAGACTTTATTATTATACTATAGTTCGAATTGTATGGGACTTTAAAAAAATTGAAAAATACGCTATAACAAATAAATATTACTTGCAATAACTTTTTTATCAAAAAGTTAGGGTTAACCATTGGGTTCTCATAAGAAAAAACTCCCCACAGAAGACGTTACCATCCTTCTTTGGGGAGTTCCTACATGAGGGGACCGGCAGCAAACCAACATCCACCCATTCATTTCAACTGAAATTGCTTTTTCCCGATTTAATCCATTCATCAATATCCGAGATCCGAAAACGCCATTGACGGCCAATACGGACAGCAGGGATGTCCTTTCCCGAGCGGATCCAGAAACGTATGGTCACAGCGCTGATGCCAAGATATTCAGAAAGTTCCTCAATGGAGATCCACTGTTTCTCAATCTTTGACATAGAGCATCCTCCTTTCCGTGATTTGATGGGCCATGCCTTCGCAAAGTAAGCAGAAATCATTATAGCAGATTTATATTTCCTTTTCAATTGATTTTAATATATTATTTGATATTTATATTTATTTTATTATTAAATCAATTATCAATTATATAATTTTTTCTTTATACTGAAATTGTTTATTCTTATTCCATCTTTCACTATGATTCTTTTATTCTATTTGTAAAAGATGAAAATTTCATGAAGATTTTACTCTTGCCAATTCATCATCGCGATTTTCTTCTGTTTTCTCTAAATCTCTTTTGTTTTTACCTTTTTATTGTAGTGAATGCATCCTATCAAAACAACAAGTTCCAATCTATAGGAATAGCAAGATCTACAAAATCATAAGAAAAAAATTATTTATGAATGCATGAAAGAAGCGGGGCCTATTCTCTTATGCCCCGCATTTATCATCCGATACGAATCAGCAGCCATTTTCAGGCTGTCATACGAGTTCACTTCTTCCGGATTCAATCCATTCATCAATCTCTTCAATCCGAAAGCGCCATTGACGGCCAATCCGGACAGCCGGAATATCTTTTCCCGAACGGATCCAAGAGCGAATGGTCACGGCACTGATACCAAGATACTCAGACAGCTCTTCAATGGATATCCACTTATGGTCCACCATCATCCTCTCCCATCTCTTTCCGTATTGATAACCATGATACAGCTTCATGGTTATTACGGTTATTATGTTTATTACGGTTATTATGTTTATTACGGTTATTATGGTTATTATGGTTATTATGGTATTTATTTTCTTTAGTTGGTATTATACTACAAAAAGAAATATAATAAAAGTTGCAATTTTCTTACTTATTATCAAAAAAAAAAAAACGCTAATATATTAAATTATATAAAATTATACGAAATTATATAGGATAATATATATATTTTCTTTTTCCTTATAGTTTTTATTATTCGCACAAAAAAGAGACCCCTAAGCTTCATGATGCTTACTGAACCAGCCTCAGGGTCCCTCACTTTTTACCCGATTCTATAAAAAGTCTTCCGATCCTGTAGACGGAGGAATATGTGCACACGCCTTTGTTCAGGCGCTGAAATTGCTTCTTCCTGATTGGGTCCATTCATCGACGTCCTCGATCTTGAAGCGCCACTGACTGCCAACCCGAACAGCTGGAATATCCTTTTTCGAACAGATCCAAGAGCGATTGGTCACGGTACTGACATCAGGATATTCAGAACGTTCTTCAATGGATATCCACTTTCTTTAAATTTGAGATATAGCCAGCCTCTCCTTACATGAAATCCATGAGTGACTGAGAAGAAGACGCATCTCGATTTCCTTGGCATCCTGAGAAAAGCCTGACGCGCATTTATGAGCAGATGGCAATCCTTTTGACCTCTTATTCATGGCGTATTCCGCAGCCCAGCAAATCGTATAAAAAGATGAAATCAGTCCCCACCTTTCGTCATCGTGTCCGAATCCCAAGTCCTCATCAAAAAGAAATCATCTTTCTTATGATTCTTCATATCTACTTTTTCTTATCATTCTATTCATCCTTTGATGATTTAGATTGTACTAAAATTTGAATTACATGTAAATTTAGTATTTTCTAATTATAGCGATATCCATAGTAGATAAGGATCCACCCGCAGGATACAAACACATTGTCTTCATCGCAAAAAAGGCCCTGCCCTTTTTCAGGCAGAGCCTTCTTTCCCATGGAAAAAGAGGAAAAAATCGGTCAATCATCGAAATTGCTTTTTCCTGATTTGATCCATTCATCAATATCCTTGATTCGGAAACGCCACTGCCGCCCCACCCTTTTTCCAGGCAGGTTCTTTCCACTGCGCAGCCAGTAGCGAACCGTCACAGGACTGACACCGATATATTCGGCGACTTCTTCAATATTGATCCAACGCTCTTTGTTTTCATTCATAAGCCCTCGCAATCTACGGCCGCCAGAAAAATCAATTCTGGCTCCTACCGCCCTGCACAGTTCATCCTTATGGAAGGTATGAACCCCTACGACGCTCACCGTATCTCTTTCAGGAATCGTGCTGCGATTTATTTTTTGAATGATGACGATTTATCTTTCATTGAATCATTCTTACATCAAATATATTATATAGTAAATATTTTATAACTTAAAGTTTTGTCCTTTATATCACGATGTTAAAGTAATATTAAGTACCAAGTTTTACAATTTATAAAAATCTACATCTTTTATTTATCAATTTGATAACAAACCCTCCAAATTGTAGACAACTCTTCTCCACGCCTTCCCAAAATCAACATTTGCAATTCTTGTCATTTTAGATTATAATCTTTCATATCCCTGTATGGCTTGACGCGGGGATCTTTATGCGGATGTGGCGGAATTGGCAGACGCGCTAGACTTAGGATCTAGTGTCTTCGACGTGCAGGTTCAAGTCCTGTCATCCGCACCAAAAAAGGACCTATCGCTTTGAGCGACAGGTCCTTTTCCTTTTTCATTTACACCAAACGACGTTCATAGGGATCACTGCTGATTCCCTTTTTTAGGATTTGTTTGGCCCATTCCTGGGCGCAAAAGAGGGAATGGTCCTTATAGTTGCCGCATTCCTTTTCCTTTGTTCCCGGCACGTCTTCCCATTTTGTCGTTACAATAAGTTCCAACGCTTCCTTGAGGGCTTTTGCCACGTCCCTGGGATCATGGTGGCCCCAGCACAGGAGATGGAAGCCCGTGCGGCAGCCAAAGGGAGAGCAGTCAAGATATCCTTTGATGCGAGGGCGTAGATAAAGGGCCAAAAGATGCTCTAAGGTATGCATGCCCCCTGTAGGGATTTCTTCTTTGTTTGGCTGGGCCAGGCGGACATCAAAATTGGAGACAATATCGCCGTGTTCCCCTTGTTCTTCCCCAATGAGACGTACATAGGGGGCAATGACCTTTGTATGGTCAAGGGTAAAGCTTTCGATGATAACTTTTTCCATGATTGTTCCTTTCCGCGTTATCGCATGACAGCAAAAGTCGTACATAAATCAAAACTCCCCACCCTCTTTGAGGATAGGGAGCTTACAGTTGAAGTGGTGATCCACCCGGGATTCGAACCCGGGACACCCTGATTAAAAGTCAGGTGCTCTACCAACTGAGCTAGTGAATCAAATGGCTGGGGCAGCTGGACTCGAACCAACGCATGCGGGAGTCAAAGTCCCGTGCCTTACCGACTTGGCTATGCCCCAATAAGCACAAAAAAAGTGGGGTGGCTAGTGAGGATCGAACTCACGCGTGCCGGAGCCACAATCCGGTGTGTTAACCGCTTCACCATAGCCACCATGTCGTACTTATCAGCGACTTTGTCATTTTACCACATCTTATAGGGTGTGTCAACAAAATTGTAAAAGGAAAAACAGGGCGGCAAAGGGAGCCTTCCGGCAACAGCCCATCTTTTAGACTGCGGTTCAGTCCACACCGGCAAGGGTCCGATGAGCAAGGCCAACAGCCATTTCATTGAGGTTCAGAACGCCAACACTCATGAAGATGGCGACGCAGACGTGTTCCCCATAACGAGCAATGCCCACCTTGCCGCCGACATTAAAGCCCGAGGCTTTGGCAATAACCTGGCTTAGGGCTTCATGGGCAGCACCTGCCACAGTTCCAGCCCCGACGTGACTGTCTGAGACGATATGCTGCCGTTCGGCCGCCACCATGGCACGTTCCACAATCTTTGTGACGCTTGGCAAAAACTCACCGCCAAAATTAACGGCAGCCGTACGGAATCCTTCTTTGGCGTAATTTGCTTTCAGGCGGTCCTCATCGTCCCTTGTTTCAGACATGGCCATGCGCAGGGCCGCTCTCCCAACATCAATGCTGAAAATTTCTTTTTCCATTGTTTTGCTCCATTTCTACTTCGATTCATCAATAGGACCGATCACCCATGAGGGGATGATGGACCCGTTTCAGTGTCAGTTTCTTAGCAATCTCCACAGCTTCCTTGAGGTGAACATCGGTTTTAAAATCCTTGTCCTCAAAAATACACATGGGATCGTCCACACCAATCTCACTGCCCGGCATATATAGATATTGGTCATTATCTGGATCACCGAGGATGTACCCAGCTCTCAGTTCTTCTGCAATGATTACGGACACAGCGAGGCCTCCTTTGCTTTTTCTGTCCTACATACTGCATTTATTGTAACAGGTGCCGGCCATTCATGCAATGGATTTGCCACGCTCCCCCTCTTTCTTTTAGCTGCAGGAAAGGACGCGATCTGCTATACTGGAAAGCATAAAGGAGGATGCCCTATGGAACTTACGCTGCTGCCTGATGGAATCTATGAGCGCGTCATTTCAGACGAACTCGGGAAGGTGCTTGACGAGGCAAGCAAAGAAGAACAGATTTGGAAGGAGACGGAGACGGTCGATTCCCAGGAAGGGGCCCGTTATCTATCTGATTATGCCGGCCGCCTCATTCACTGTTGCCTAAAGGAAATCGCCGATCAGGATGAAGAAGGAAGTACGGCCCTTAGTAAGGAACTTCATCTTGTCAATGACCTCATCCGGCTTCTTTCAAAACGCATGGAAACCTTAGGCGAAGGCCACACCGTAAGCCGTGAGGATTTTCTTCTCACCCAGCTGAAACGGCGTCAGAATACCCTCAAGGAAATCATTCTGGAGCGGCCTTTATCGGGGCTTTCCCATTCCACGCTCTTTACCAACAGCAAAAAGGACGTTTCCCTTGTAACGGAACTGCAGCGGGAAATCCAATCCGCGGACCGCATCGACCTGCTCGTTTCCTTTATCAAATATTCAGGGTATATTATGATCCGCCCCTATCTCCAGGAATTCACCCGCCATGGAGGAAAGCTCCGCGTCCTTACGACAACCTATATGGGTGCGACCGATCCCAAGGCCGTAGCCGAGCTGGCAGCTCTTCCCAATACGGAGGTCCGGATTTCCTACAATGTCAAGGAAACGCGTCTTCATGCCAAGGCCTATATTTTTTACCGCAGCAGCGGCTTTTCCTCGGCTTATGTCGGATCATCAAATCTCTCCCATGCAGCCATCGCCGATGGACTTGAATGGAATATGAAGATCACCCAGCAGGATATGCCCATTGTCATGGAAAAAATCCATACGACCTTTGATACATACTGGCATAGTGATGAATTTCAGGACTTTAGCGAAAAAGACCGTCCGTATCTTGAAGACGCCATTGATGCTGAACGGGGACGGGGCAAAAAGGAAGGTTCCGCCCTTTCCTATGCTTTCCGAATCCGTCCCTACCCGTATCAGGAACAGATCCTTGATGCCCTGCAGGCTGAGCGGCAAATCCATCACCGCACGCGCAATCTCGTTGTTGCCGCTACGGGTACAGGAAAAACCGCCATTGCAGCTTTTGATTACGCTCGCTTTGCCAAAAATAGAAACAAGGAAACCCGTCTTCTTTTTGTGGCCCACCGGGAGGAAATCCTCACCCAATCCCTTTCCGCCTTTCGTCAAGTCCTCCAAGATCCAGGCTTTGGGGAACTTTCCGTAGGAAACTTCAAGGCCAAACGGGCGGACCATCTTTTTATCTCCATTCAAACCTTTCAGCACCAGCGTCTGTGGGAAAAACTTGATTCCCATTACTATGACATGATCATTGTTGACGAATTCCATCATGCAGCAGCACCGAGTTACCAGAAACTACTCTCCTATTTCAAGCCAAGGATCCTTCTGGGCCTTACGGCAACGCCAGAACGCATGGATGGGAAAGACATCCTCTCTTATTTTGATGGTCATATGGCAGCGGAAATCCGTCTTTCTGAAGCGATTGAAAGACGTCTCTTGGTTCCTTTCCATTATTTTGGCGTAGAGGACCCCATCGACTTGAGTCACGTTGCTTGGTCAAAGGGGCAGTATGAAACAGATGAGCTTATCCATCTTTATGCTAGGGATCATACGGCAGAGATCAGGGCCAACGCCATCTTAAGGGCTCTCACTCGCTATACCAGTGATCTGCGGGATGTAAAAGGCATCGGTTTTTGCGTTGGAATCCAGCATGCCGAATTCATGGCCCGTTTCTTCACCAAGGCGGGGATTCCTTCCCTTGCCCTATCGGGGGATACACCTGATGAAGTGCGCCGGAAAGCAGCAGCTGACCTAGCTTCCGGCAGGCTGACCTTCCTTTTTGTTGTCGACATCTTTAATGAAGGCGTCGATATCCCCGCCGTCAATACGGTACTTTTCCTGCGTCCCACGAACAGTCTCACCATTTTTTTACAGCAGCTGGGACGCGGCCTGCGCCTTTTTGAAGGCAAGGACTGCCTTACGGTCCTTGATTTTGTCGCTCAGGCAAACCGAAAATACGACTTTGCTTCCCGTCTTTTTGCCCTCATGGGGACAAGGAACCTCTCCATTCGCCGTGAAGTTCAGCTAGGCTTTCCCCACGCACCCAAGGGCTGCTGCATTCAGCTGGAAAAAGTTGCCCAGCAAAGAATCCTTGAAAATATCAACAGCCAGCTAAAAGGCCTTTCCTACTATCTGGAAACCATTCGTGAACTTTACGAGATAACAGGGAGCGTACCGACACTTGCGGAATTTTTCAAAGCTTCCGGCATCGATTCCCACCTTTTTTATAATGGGAAGCGAACCTACACAAGGCTGCTCATGAAGGCCGGCCTCATAGAAGAACGGGAAGAAAGCCTTGAGGAAAAAGTCCTCATGAGAGCTTATCCGACGCTCCTTTCCCTGGATTCCCCGCACTGGATTTCCTATCTCAAGGAAAACCTGAAAGCTCCTCAACGGCCAACAACGATTCTTGATAGGGAATATGCGGCCATGCTGTACCACACTCTTCTTTCAAAGGATCTGGAAGCCCTTGGGATTATTTCCCCAGAAGCGCTCATCTTGAGCCTTAGCCACTGGCATCCCTTTATCAAGGAACTGGAGGCCTTTTTGACGATGCAGGAAAACGCCTTGTCCTTCCTGCCCCAGTCCCCCGGGGTCCTTTATCCCTGTGCCCTTGAAGTCTATTGTCACTACACAAGAAACCAAATCTTTGCCGCGCTTGGGTACGATCATCCCAGTTCCATCCGCGAGGGCGTCAAGTTCCTGACCCCAGAAAAGAGTTTTGCTGTCACCCATCCAACGGATGTCTTTCTTGTAACCCTGAATAAATCAGACCGCGACTTTTCGGAGACAACACGTTATGAAGACTATTCCATCGATCGGATGACCTTTCACTGGCAAAGCCAAAGTACGACGACACCCCATTCAAAGACGGGGCAGCGTTATGAAAGGCTGTGCAGGGAAAAGGAAAAAGCGGGTTATATTCTTCTTTTTGTTCGTGAAAATAAAAAAGATGCCTACGGCGGCACCCAAAGCTATACGTTTCTTGGCCGTGTAAGCATCGAGCGTCTTCAAGGCTCACAGCCCATGACCGCGATCTTGAAACTTGCCCTGCCCCTATCTGCCGGCCTCCTCACGGAAACCGACGCAAGCGGCGTCCTGTAAATGAAAGATCCCAACAAACGCGTCACATAGACCATTCGTTGGGATCTTTTATGTTATGCTATACCAAATCGTCAAAGTCAAAAGCGGCGGCTTTCGTGTAGTTCGTTACTTTCGCTTCAAAAAAGTCCGTTTTCGTTCCATTGAGATTGGAGAAGCTTTCAATCCATTCCATGGGATTCTGACTGATTTCCGGGTAAAGGGGCGCAAGTCCAATGGCTTCAAGGCGGATATTGGCCAAATACTTGATGTACTTTTCGATCAGGCCATTATTGAGCCCCAGAATCTTATCATCCGTAATATACTGGCCCCATTTGATTTCATTTTCCGCACCCTGACGGATCATGTCGGCAATATGAGCATCCTGCTCCTTTGTAAAAAGATCGGGCCGTTCATGACGCAGTTCGCGGAGGATATTCTGGAAGAGAATGAGGTGCGTCACTTCGTCACGGTTGATATATTTGAAGATGGTGCTCGTTGCGGTCATTTTCCCCTGGCGGGCCAAGGTGTAAAAGAAACTAAAACCTGAGTAGAAATAAATGCCTTCAAGGATATAGTTTGCCACAATGGTATGAAGGAAATTGCCTTCGTTCGGATCATCGCTGAAGCGCTGATACGCATCGGCAATAAACCGATTCCGTTCCAATAGCGTCGAATCCGTGCGCCATTCATCATAAATCTTATCCCGTGTAATGGGATTTGTCACCGTATCAAGGATATAGGAATAACTCTGCGCGTGAATTTCCTCTTGAAAAGCCTGGATGTTTAAGAGGGACGCCACTTCCGGTGCCGTGATATAACGACTTATGTTTGGCAGGTTTTCGCTCTGGACGCTGTCAAGAAAGTTCAGGAAAGAAATAATCTTATCGAAGGCACGGCGCTCGCTGTCCGTAAGGTACGGGAACTGCTTGATATCTTCGTTCAAGGAAATTTCTTCGGGAATCCAGAAGTTATTGAGCATGGTCCGGTAAAGTGTATTGGCCCAATCATATTTGATTCGGTTCCATTCGCGCAGGTTTGTCGTATTACCGCCAATCATTGCCTGGGTCCCGCGCTGCCCATGTTCATTAAAAATAAGTTTCTTTTTCATCTTGCGCTCCTTCTCACACAGTCAGGATGAACAGCTTGTGCATTCATCCATTTCAAGGGACTGGTTCCGCACATAGTAAATGGTCTTGATGCCCTGTTTATAGGCTTCAATATAGAGGTTCAGTATTTCCGAGGCCTTCATGCGGGGCGTGATATAAAGATTAAAGGATTGGGCCTGATCGATGTGGCGCTGACGGGCTGCATTGGCACGAATGGACCACTGCTGGTCAATGGTATGAGCTTCCTTATAGAGCCAGAATGTCTTTGGGTTAAGGTCCGGTGCCGTTTTCGGGGTAAAGGATCCTTGTTTTTCCTCTATGAAGAATTTCTTGAAAATAGGATCGATGCCAGCCGTTGTATTGGCAATGTTGCTCGTTGAACCGGTTGGCGCCACAGCAAGGAGATACCCATTGCGCATACCGTACTTGTGGACGTCGGCAGCAAGACGCTGCCATTTTTCACTGGTATAGCCGCGCCGGGTAAAGTATTTGCCCGTATCCCATTCAGATCCCTTGAAGGCAGGATAAGCCCCCTTTTCTTTGGAAAGTTCCATGGACGCTTTGATGGCATAGTAGGCAATCTTTTCAAAAAGGGCATCAGCCGCGGCTATGTGTTCTTTTGATTCCCAGCGCAGGCCGTGCTTTACAAGATAATGGTGGTAGCCGCTCGTGCCAAGGCCAATGGCCCGGTATTTGTCACAAGTCAGCCGGGACTCCGGTACCGGCGTCTGGTTGATGGTAATGACATTATCGAGCATGCGCACCTGAAGGGCAATCTGTTCTTCCAGGAAATCCTCATCAATCTTGCCAAGGTTGATGGAATTCAAGTTGCAGGTGACCATATCGCCTGGCGCTGTCACTGTCGTAATGGTCCCATCGTCCTCAAGGATTTCTTTTTTGAGGTTCGTAAAGCCCACATTCTGTGCGATTTCATGACACAGGTTCGAAGCATAGATCATCCCCGCGTGCTTATTGGGATTGGCTTCATTGACCGTATCCCGGAAAAAGATGAAAGGGGTTCCCGTTTCAACGGCACTTTTCATGATTTTTTTCATCATCTCAAGGGCGGGGACGCTGATGCCATGGAGACGGGAATCCTTTTCACAAGCAAGGTAATGCTCCGTAAAGGCTTTATCTTCCTCCGTATCGTAGAAGTCTTCCAGAGCAAAGCCCATGACCGTATTCACTTCATGCGGATCAAAGAGGGTAAAATTTTCGCGTTTGATGAGGCGCTCCATGAAGAGGTTCGGAACGGAAATAGAGGGAAAGATATCATGGGCCTTGCGCCGATCATCGCCGTTATTGGTCCTCAGTTCAACAAATTCATAAAAATCCTTGTGCCAAATATCAAGGGTCACCGTCGCGCCGCCCTTGCGCTTACCGAGCTGGTCAACGGCAACAGCCGTATCGTTATAGAGCCGGACCCAGGGAATGACCCCTCCGGAAGAGTTCTTGAATCCCCGGATATCACTGTTGAGGGCCCGAACCTTCCCCAGATAGATGCCTAGGGCCCCTCCATGCTTGGAAACACGGGAGAACTTGCTGTTCACATCATAAATGGACCAAAGGTTGTCATCGACACCTGCCACAAAACAGCTGGACAGCTGATGAAATGGCGTGCCAGCATTAGCAAGGGTCGGCGTTGCCGTTGTCATCTTGAGCTCGCTCATAAGGTCATAGAACTTCTTGGCGTAGGCCACCTTGTTTTTCCCTTCAACGAGAGCAAGATGCATGGCAATGGCCATAAAGCGTTCCTGCGGCAGTTCATAGACTTCCTTGTTAAATCCCCGTACAAGATAACGGTCTGCCAGGAGTTTGAGTCCTTCATAGTTAAAAAGGTAGTCCCGTTTCGGTTTGATATAATCCCCCAATTCCTGGAGCTCATCTTCCGTATAGTCCGTCACAAAAAAATCAGCATATTTCTTCTTGTCAACCAGCATATGGATGAGATTGGAGAAATTCCCATAACCAAAGGCCTTATAACGGCGCTGGATGGCAGCCTCTTTATAGAGGTCAAAGAGGAACAGGCGGGCAGCCACAAACTGCCAATCCGGATTCATCTCCTGAAGGGGTACCCCGCCCCCTTCATGACGGGAGGGAATGACTTTTTCAATGGCCGTGCGGATCAAGGTCTGCTGGATCTGTTTCGTGGTCATACCATCGACAAACTGAAGCTTGGAATCCATTTCAAGCTCCATGGGATCGCATGAATCAAGTCCCAGACAGGCAAAAGCAATCATACGCTTGGTCTTTTCGACGGAAAGGGGTTCAAAATGCCCGTCCCGTTTGCGGATCATGATGTCCATAAGTGGCTTCCTTTCTTGTTCCTAAAAGTAAGAAAGACCACAAGATATAGTGGTCTTTGATTGTTTCTTTGGGTTCCTCATACATTATACGGGCTCATAGTCCATAAATCAAGTAAGAATTATTTTATGATTATTATTATAAAAATAGGAAACAGGACATTATTGTTGGGAAGCATGGGCTCCATTTTTCTGACTGATTTCAAGAAGGTGCCAGACATCGGGCGTTTCAAAGCCATATCGCCAGGCTGCCGTCCCTGCCAGCTGATACTGTATTGCGAGACGGGACTTATAGTAGAGGCTCAAGGCATCTTCCTGCCAAAAGACATAATCCCTGCCGCCTTCCGTATAGGAAACCCGAGTCATCTTTTCCTCTGGGAGCCAGGTCTTCCGGAAGGTCGGAAGGTTCTTTTTATCATGAATGAGCTGCTGGGCCTGCCACATACCAAGGGTTCTCGCCCGATACTCCTTGGTGCCTTCCGGGGCCTCCCATAGGCGCATATAAAGTGGGAGACCAAATAGAAGTTTTTCCGGGGGAACGCCCTGGGCAAGAGTCTCTTGGACCTTCTTTTCATCCCAATTGAAAGAAGCCGTCGGTCCCGGCACTTTACTCAGCCGAGAAAATTGATCATACGTCATGAGAACAAGATAATCCACGCTTTTCGTCAAGGCCTTCCGGTCGTAGCAGCGGGACCAATTGGGATTGCGGCTGGGAGCTGTGACATCCATACTGAGGATCAGTCCCTTCTTTTGGGATTGACGGCGCAGATAGGCCATGAAGCTTGTGAGGGCATCACGATCTTTTTCATAGATGTTCTCAAAATCGATATTGATTCCATCAAAACCGTGCGTTTCAGCCTCTTTCAGGAGCTGGTCAATGATAAAGCGCTGGGCATGGGGGTCTTGAAGGAATTTATGAGTAAGATCCGGATCAAAGGAATTGGTCACAAGCGGCCAGACCTGGTACCCTTTTTTGTGGGCCCGTTCCGTATACCCTGGCACAGCCGCGCCTTCCACCTTTCCATATTCCCCCGTTACACGGTACCAACACGGCGAAACAACGGTCAGGCCTGGGACCTTGGGCAGCGATGAAAGATCCACGCTGGGATCATCCTTATGCTGCCAAACCATACTGATGGGATGCGTCAAGCTAGGCGCCGGTTGGGGCTTAGCTTGGCTGTCCTTTTTAGGGGTGGCGCAGCTTCCCATCCCTATGACAAAGGTGAGGAGTACAAGTCCCAACAAAAAAGAAATTTTTCGCATAGAAGCCTCCTGGATCATTGTTTGTCCTTATTGTATCAGGTACGAAAAAAGAGAGGCCATGAAGAAAATGAAATTCTCATTTTTTCACAGCCTCTCGTACATTTTTTATTTTCTGAAAGCGTCCGTCAGAGGCGGAACAATCTGTTTCTTACGGGACAGGACGCCGGGCATATGGAAGTGACCGTCAGCTTCAGGGTTGCCGAAGGCTTTTTCCAGGACGTCGCCGTTCTTGCCAGCCCAAAGAAGTTCCGTCACTTCCGTCATGATATCCGTAACCATGAGAAGGCTCGTGTCAGATTCACCAGAAGCCACCATTTTTTCCAGTGCGGCCTTCAATGCCGGCCATTTTTCCTTGGCTTTTTCGCCGTCCATGACGTTCACTTGGGCAACGGTGACTTTTCCTTGCGGGAAATCAAATTCCTTCATATCACCGTGGCAGATTTCATCAGGCGTGCTGCTGTTGATGGCAGAACCATGCTGCAGCATATCAAGGGCATAGGCTTTCGGATCCTTGATGCCGGCGATTTCAGCAAGTTCCAGACCAATCTTGCGGTCCGTTTCCGTTGTTGTCGGAGATTTGAAAAAGAGCGTATCAGAGCTAATGGCAGAAAAGAGCAGGCCTGCATACTGCGGCGGCAGGGCAATACCATTTTCCTTGGCCAGTTTGGCAATAATGGTAGAGCAGCAGCCCAGCGGTTCAACGCGCATATAAAGGGGTGCAGCCGTCTTCAGGCCGCCCAAGCGATGGTGATCGATGACTTCCTTTAGGTCCGCATCGGCAAGACCGTCTACAGCTTGGGATTCTTCGTTATGGTCGACGAGGATAAGCTTTTGGCCCGGTTCGACTTCTTCGATGAGTTTCGGTGCTTCCATCTTGAAGGCATCAAGAACGTATTGGGTTTCCTTGCTGACTTTGCCGGCTCTGCAAGCGACAGCCGGTACACCGAGCTGCTGTTTGACATAGGTATAGGTCAAAGCGCAGCAGATGGAATCCGTATCAGGGTTCTTATGACCCGTTACAATCGTCATGTTTTCCATGAATGAACTCTCCTTTTTACCTGTACAGAATTGTATATACACAAAATTATACCACAGTTGGCGCAAATCGTGCCATAAAATGCCGTGCCTCATGGAATCCGTCCATAGCGGCACTCGTGATGCCGCCGGCGTAGCCGGCTCCTTCACCGCAGGGGTAAAGGCCGCGGCAGTTCAGGGACTGTCCATTTTCTCCGCGTACAATGCGCAGGGGCGCGCTGGTTCTTGTTTCCACGCCTATCATAAGACCTTCCCGGCTGAAACCGGGCAGACGGCGTTCAAAATCACGGAGCCCGTTTTCCAAGGGATCGGTGACAAAGTTTGGCAGGATCTTTCTCAAATCATAGGGAACAAGGCCGCGCCGATAGGTTGTCTTAAAAGGAACGGATAGATCCGGTGCCGTATGATCCACAAAGCTGCGGCTTGACTGGGCCGGAGCCCGGTAAGCGCCAGCAGCCCTGTAAGCAAGAGCCTCATAACGGCGCTGAAAGACCATCCCACCCAAAGGACCTTCGGGAAAATCGTCGGGTGTCACAGCAACAACAAGGGCACTGTTGGCCCGACCCGTATCCCTTTTGTAGGGGCTCATGCCATTTACGACAAGTCCTCCTATCTCAGAGCTGGAGGCAACGACTTCGCCGCCCGGGCACATGCAGAAGGAATAAACAGCCCGGCCGGACGCGTCATGATAGATGAGGGCATAGTCAGCAGCCCCCAGCTTCGGATGCGCGGCAAATGGCCCGTATTGAGCCTTGTTGATGAGGGCCTGACTATGCTCAATGCGCACGCCGACAGCAAATGCCTTGGCTTCCATATGGACGCCGCGGGAATAAAGGGCTTCATACGTATCGCGGGCGCTGTGTCCGCAGCAAAGGATGACGCCGTTTGTTTCGAGGCGTTCCCGGCCGTTTAGGGTAACAGCCGTCAGCCCTTTTTTCGAATCCAGATGAAAATCCGTCACCTGTGTTTCATAACGGATTTCCCCACCCGCCTTTTTGATGCGATGGATCAAGCCCGTGACCATGATGCGGAGACGGTCCGTCCCAACATGGGGCTTTTGTTCATACAAGATTTCTTCCGGAGCACCGGCGGCAACAAAGGTTTCAAGGATATGTCCCACAATGGGGTCATTGACCCGCGTCGTGAGTTTTCCATCGGAAAAGGTGCCCGCCCCGCCAGCGCCAAACTGGACATTGCTGACAGGATCAAGTTGTCCCGTTTGCCAAAATGTTTCCACATCTTTTACGCGGTGGGCAAGATCCCGTCCCCGCTCCACTACAAGGGGATGGTAGCCGTTTTCCGCAAGTTCGAGGGCAGCCATCAGCCCGGCAGGGCCAAGTCCCACCACGAGGGGACGCCCGTGCAGCTTTTCGCTTCCAATCTGGGGCTTTGGGGTCTGTGCCCTTTTATAGGGCAGGATGAGCTGCTTTTTTTCAAGACGGCTGCGTTCCCCATTGGTTAGCTCCAAATCAAGGAGCAGATGATAGACAAAGGTGATACTCTTCTTGCGTCGGGCATCGATGGCCTTTTTAAGGAGTGTCACGCGGCGGATCTTTTGGGGAACAATCCCAAGCTGCCGTGCCGCCGCTTCCTCTAGGGTGCGGCGGCTTTCAAGACCGACGCGGAGGTTATTCATTCTAAAAAGCATGGTTTATTGGTCCTTTTCGTTTTTCACGGTGATTTCAACAATGACATTATGCGTATCGGCAAGGACCTTGTCAGGAATCTGGAGAGGCATATTAAGCTCCACATTGCTTGTGATATTGTCAAGGACAATGGGGGCCGTCTTGATTTCCTTCAGTTCTCCCAGGACCTTGGGATCTGCCGTCAGGCGCACGGTCTGGGGCGTGATCTTGGTTCCGACCAGCGTGATGCCACTTGGCAGTTTACCCGAAAGATCGGCTTTGATAGGAAAAACGTTGGTCCCTAGCTGACGCACGATGGTGACCGTCGTCGAAACCTTGCTGGGCGTCACCTTGACATCGTACATTTCGCGGCCCAACTGGTCAACGGCCACGGCGGTCGCATCTGTTTCAAAGTTCTTATCGTGGTTTGAGATATCGACCATGACAAGGACCTTGGCCACTTGATTGATGCGCTCTTCCGCCCCGCTGATTTTCACCTGTAGGGGATTGAGATCCATCCGGCTTACGGTGATGCCGCTATGAGGTACGCCCACAATGCGCGCTTCCAGTTTCATCTCTTTTGAAACCTGTGTATCGATTTCAAGCTGGAGCAGACTCGGCGTGATCTCGATGACCTCGCCGTTCTTGACTTGGGCCGTGACGCGGTAGGTATTGCGTCCTTTGCTGGCCCCCTCAAAATCGATAAAGGCTTTTACATCCGCTGTGCGAAGCGCCGCAATCTGGCTTCGCGTCCCGCTTACGCGCACGTTGACCGTTTCAGGCAAATCCTTGACGAGCATGTCATCCTGAAGATGCACTGTCTGCAAGGGTACGGTAAAGCTACGGGTGGTGATTGGATTCTGTTCATTCATGACATAGACCCAAAGGATGGACGCAACGATGACGCACATGATCCGGGCCAGCCACGAATTTCTTGTTGGGTGTTTACTGCTTAGCATCATCATCGCCTCCTTTGCTGCGATCCTTGAGGCTCAGAAGCTTTGCCTTGATGGAATCTTTCCAGTTGAGCATGGGTTCCTTCATGACAGGACGCAAAAGGTCCTTCACGTCGCGGTGGGTCAGATAGCGCTGGAGTGCGCCGCCGCGGGCAAGGGAAATTGCCCCTGTCTCTTCACTTACGACAAGGATCAGGGCATCAGTCTGTTCCGATAGACCAATGGCCGCACGGTGCCGCGTCCCCAGCTCCTGGCTGAGGTTCCTCGCTTCCGTCAAGGGCAACAGGCAGCTTGCAGCTGCAATGCGGTCGCCGCGGACAATGACAGCTCCGTCATGGAGCGGCGTATTCGGAATAAAGATATTTTCAAATAGGGCCGTGCTGATCAGTCCGTCAATGCGGACGCCCGTTTCAATATAATCGTCAAGGCCTGTTTCCCGTTCAAAGACAATCAGGGCCCCAATCTTGTTGCGGGACAGATCATCAGCCGTCAAAGCCACCGATTCAAGCATGTTTTCTACCTGCATCTCATTAAGGACCGTGCTGCGGCGGAACAGTTTGCCTCGGCCAATCTGCTCTAGGGCACGGCGCAGTTCGGGCTGGAAAACAATAGGCAGGGCAAACATGACAATGGTCATGAATTTTTCAAGGAGCCAGTTGATCACATACAGATTCAGCCATTTGCTGACGAGCATGACCAAAAGCAGCATCAAAAGGCCCTTGACAAGGGACGCCGCCCGTGTGTTTTTCAGCATTTGGTAGAGCTTATTGAGGAAATAAGCAACCACCAAGATATCGATGACATCCAGGAAGGTGATGGTATGGATGAGATCTAGGACATGGGATTCCAAGGGTTTCGCCTCCTCAAGGTTCTGGATTGGTTAAATATTCCGTTCGACCAGTTCTTCAACCGGTTCATCCGTCTTTTTAAAAGGAATGTCTCCTTCATAAGCAAGGAAGGCCAAGGCATAACTGACGGCCATGGCAGAGCCCATCATGAGGCCCCTTTCGTCCATATCAAATTCCGGCGTATGGTGATTGGCCCCGCATCCAAGGTCCGTATTTTGAATGCCTGTAAAGGAAAGGACCCCTGGATAGAGCTTTTGGAAAAGGGCGAAGCTTTCGGACGCCATCCAAGGCGCCGCGTCAACGACAGCGTCTTTTCCAAGATCCCGCACAAGAGCCTTTCGTCCCAGCGCCGCGCAGGTTTCATTATTGCGCACCTCATAAAGGGCCTTGGGCATGTGGGTGATTTTATAGGAACATTGATAAAGGGCCGTAAGATGATCCAAGGTCTTTTTTAGATAGGTCTCAAAAAGGGACCCCGCTTTTTCATAGCTGAAGAAACGAGCCGTACCGCCAAAGGTGAGAGTACCGGGAATGACGTTGTACTGATCACCACTATGGACAAAACCCAAGGAAATGGTCAGGCATTCAAAGGGGTCGACACGGCGCATCCGGAAGCTTGAAAGCTCACTATAAATCGCGTAAAAACAGTCAATCGGGCTCCGGGCAAGATCGGGCCGGGCTCCGTGACCAAACTGACCAGAAAGCTCGACAACAAAAGCGCAGCCTCCACTCATGACAGGACCAGGACAAAGCGATACGGTTCCAGCGGCCATATCCCAGCGCACATGGGTCGCATAGCAGCCATCGATGGAAAGCTTCAGGTCATGAACGATGTAGGGCAGGAGATTCCTAATGTCTCCACTTGTTTCCTCACCGCGTTCAAAACAAAAGACAATCTTGCCGACAAATTCATCCTTATGGGCGGCAAGGATGCGTGCCGCCGTAAGGGTCATGGCCATATGGCCATCGTGCCCGCAGGCGTGACTGACACCGGGGATCTTGGAAATACAGGCTTTGGGTTCTTGCAGGTTTTTCTCACTTTCCTTAATGGGAAGCGCGTCTGTATCACTGCGCATGAGGAGGGTTCTCCCCTTTTTCCCGCTGTCAAGGATGGCCAGAAGGCCCCCGTCAGGGACATTCACGGTTTCAAGGCCGAGGCCCTTGAGATACGATTCGAGGAAGGCAATGGTCTTTTCTTCTTCATTGCTTAGTTCCGGATATTCATGAAAATAACGGCGCAGACGGACCGTTTCCGCAAATTCCGCCTTTGCCTCGCTGAGGATGTTCATAGGCGTTCCTTTCATAATAAGACGCTGCTTGGCAGCTTATGAAGGTGCCCGTAGGGCCCTTCCGGAGACATAAAATTACAGTTTATTATACCATGAATTGCCGATTCTTCCATGCCTTTAGCCTCTTTGCCCCGCAAAAGTTCCATAAAAAGACACAACCTCCTTCCATAGGAAAAGAGACACTCACCGGTGCTTTTATTTTCCTACGGAAGGAGGCTCATGTGGACACGAGGAAATGGACACTCCCGGTCCCCTTTATTTCAAGGTGCCAGATGATTGTGTTTGCGGAAAAGGTAAGCCTTTTCCTATAACAAAAGCTCAGCGCTTTGTTACCAACTCATGAAGGGTCTTCTTCTGCCCATCAACAAGTGACCGTCCCAAGGTCAGTTGCTTAGCATTTTCCTTTGGTGCAGGGCCGCCGTAGGACGTACGGGCAGCCACGCAGTTTTCTGGACGCAGGGCTTCAAGGAGATCCTTTTCAAAAAGAGGCGAAAACTGTTTGTACTCGTCCAAGGTCAACTCTACAAGATACTTGCGGTGCTTGATGCCATAAGCCACGGCTTCGCCAACGACTTTATGGGCCTTACGGAAGGGCAGGCCTTTCTTGACAAGGTAATCAGCAAGGTCTGTCGCATTGGAATAATCCTTATGGACAGCTTCGGCCATGCGATCCTTGTTCACCGTCATAGTAAGGAGCATATCCCGAAAAACAGTGAGGGAAAACTTCACCGTATCAACCGCGTCAAAAAAACCTTCCTTATCTTCCTGCAGATCCTTGTTATAGGCAAGAGGCAGGCCCTTGAGCGTTGTCAAAAGGGCCATGAGGTGACCATAGGTCCGCCCCGTCTTGCCACGAACGAGTTCGGAAATATCGGGATTCTTTTTCTGGGGCATCATGGATGAACCCGTTGCAAAAGCATCATCAAGATCAATGAACCCAAATTCCGTCGATGACCAAAGACAGATTTCCTCACTGAGGCGGGACAGGTGCATCATGAGGATGGACGCGGCAGAAAGAAATTCCAAGAGGTAATCCCGGTCGCTTACAGCGTCCATGCTGTTGCCATAAACCGCGTCAAAATTGAGTTCCTCGGCCACCTGGAAGCGGTCAATGGGAAGCGTTGTCCCCGCCACGGCACCTGCCCCGAGGGGCATGATGTCCGCACCTTTCCACACCCCTTCAAGGCGGCGGAAATCGCGCAGGAACATATTGAAGTAGGCCAAGAGATGATGGCAGAAAGTAATGGGCTGCGCCCGCTGCAAATGGGTGTACCCGGGCATAAGCGTATCCTGGTTTTTATCTGCCACCATTAAAAGTGCTTCTTCAAAGCGGATGACAAGGTCCATGACTTCGGTCACAACCCGTTTCATGTACATATGCATGTCAAGGGCCACCTGGTCATTGCGGCTTCTGGCCGTATGGAGACGAGCACCGGCATCACCGATGCGTTCCGTAAGGGCCGCTTCCACATTCATGTGGATATCTTCCAGTTCGGTCTTGAATTCGAACGTTCCCTTTTCAATATCGTCAAGGATGCTCGTAAGCCCCTTCACGATCTTTTCGGCATCACTTTCCGAAATGATGCCCGTTTTGGCCAGCATATGCGTGTGAGCAATGCTGCCGCGGATATCTTCATGATAGAGGCGCTGATCATATTCAATGGATGCGTTGAAAGCGTCTACCAAGGCATTTGTATCCTTACTGAATCTTCCACCCCATAACTTTGCCATCTTATTTCAGTTTCCCCTGTTTCATGAGGGCCCGAACCGTCAGCGGCAGGCCAAAAAGGGTGATAAAGCCCTTGGCATCGGTCTGATCATATACATCGTCTTCGCCGAAGGTGACATATTCCTTGCTGTAAAGGGAATAAGGGCTCGTCGTGCCGGCAGAAATGATATTGCCTTTATAGAGCTTCAGGCGGACCGTACCGGTCACCGTTTTCTGCGTTTCATCGACAAAGGCCTGGAGGGCTTCCCGCAGCTGGGAGAACCACATGCCGTCATAGACAAGTTCTGCATAACGAATGCCAATCTGTTCCTTATAGTTGTAGGTGGCCCGATCAAGGCAAATATTTTCCAGTTCATTATGGGCATAATAGATGATGGTACCGCCCGGCGTTTCATAGACACCGCGGTCCTTCATGCCAACCAGCCGGTTTTCCACCATGTCAGCAATCCCAATGCCGTTGCGCTTGCCGATTTCGTTAAGGGTGGTGAGAAGTTCCACCGGTTCCATCTTCTTGCCATTGACGGCGACTGGAACCCCTTCAACAAATTCCAGTTCCACATATTCGTCCTTATCGGGAGCGCCTTCAGGGGTACCGGAGAAGATATAGATATCCGGATTGGGTTCATTGGCCGGATCTTCGAGGTCGCTGCCTTCATGGGAAAGATGCCAGATATTCCAGTCCATGCTATAGTCTTTTTTCTTCGTGACCGGAACCGGGATATTATGGGCGGAGGCAAAATCGATGGCATCTTCACGGGATTTGATGTTCCATTCCCGCCAAGGAGCGATGACCTGGAGCTGCGGAGCCAGCGCCTTGATGCCCAGTTCAAAACGAACCTGATCGTTGCCCTTACCTGTAGCACCATGGCAGATGGCATCGGCATTTTCCTTCAGGGCCACTTCAACAAGATGCTTTGCAATGACCGGACGGGCAATGGACGTTCCCAGGAGATATTTCTTTTCATAAACGGCGCCGGATTTGACCATGGGCCAAGCATAATCGCGAAGGAATTCATCCCGCAGATCAAGAACATAAGCCTTGGAAGCCCCGCTCTTTAACGCCTTATCATGAACAAAGCTCATATCATCGCCTTGTCCCAAATCGGCCGTTACGGTAATGACTTCACAGTTATTATAGTTTTCCTTCAGCCAAGGAATGATGACGGACGTATCGAGACCGCCGGAATAAGCAAGAACAACTTTTTTGATTTCGTCTTTTTTCTTCATGATCGGGTTCTCCTTCTTTCTAGGGATTAGAGGACTTCATCGCTCATCAGCAAAGCCATAATGGCCTTTTGGACGTGGAGCCTGTTTTCAGCTTCATCAAAGACAGCAGAGTGTGGTCCTTCAATGACATCATCGGTAATTTCTTCCCCCCTGTGGGCCGGCAGGCAGTGGAGCACCATGGCATCGGGGCGAGCCACATCAAGAAGGGCTTGATTGATCTGGTAACCCTGGAACTTCTTTACCCTTTCCTCGTGCTCTGCCTCCTCGCCCATGGAAGCCCACACATCCGTGTACAGGACGTCGGCCCCTTCAGCCGCTTTCATGACGTCTTCTTCGACAGTAATGGAAGCACCTGTCAGCGCGGCATCTTCCTGGGCCTGTTTCAGGACCTGCGGATCAGGGTAGTACCCCTTGGGGCTTGCACAGACCATGTTCATCCCCACCTTGGCGCAGGCATACATCAGGGAATGGGCCATGTTGTTGCCATCACCGACAAAGACAAGCTTGCGGCCTTTGAGGACTTCCTTGTACTCCATGATGGTAAATAGGTCCGTCAGGGCCTGGCAGGGATGGAGCAAGTCCGTCAGTCCATTGATGACAGGAACAGAAGCATAAGCTGCCAGTTCCTTAACCGCTTCATGAGAATAGGTGCGGATCATGATGCCGTCGACAAAACGGGAAAGGACGCGGGCCGTGTCCTTGACGGGCTCGCCGCGGCCAATCTGGCTTGTGGCCTCACTCATATAGATTGGATGACCACCCAGCTGATGGAACCCCGTTTCAAAGGAAACCCGGGTTCGTGTGGACGCCTTGGAAAAAATCATGGCAAGGGTCTTCCCTTTCAGGTATTCATGAGGTTCGCCCATTTTCTGTTTTTTCTTCAGCTTGCGGCTCACATCAAGGATGGTTGCCACTTCCCCAACACTCAAATCATGGATGGAAATCAAATCTTTATTTTTTAAGGCCATTTTCTTCCCTCTTTTTCTTCTTAGAATTCCGCCAAAAGCTCGTCAAGACATTGAAGGAGCTGATCGATTTCCCCTTCCGTAATGATGAGGGGCGGAACAAAACGCAGAACATTTCCTGCCGTGCAGTTGATGATAAAGCCTTTTTCCAAGGCACGTCCAACAAGACAGGCCCCGGCTTTTGAAAGTTCAGCCCCAATCAGGAGCCCCTTGCCGCGCACATCGGCAATCTTGTCAGGATGCTTTTTTTGAAGTGCCTTAAGGCCCTTTTGGAAATAATCACCTTTCCTAGCAGCGGCTTCATCCATATGGAGTTCCTTTAATGTCTTGAGCGTGGCATAGCAGGAGGCACAGGAAATGGCATTGCCGCCAAAGGTAGAGCCATGATCGCCCGGCTTAAAGACATGGGCAAGACGCTCCGTCGTGACAAAGGCCCCCATGGGGAACCCGCCGCCAATGGCCTTGGCAAGGCTCATGGCATCAGGCTTGACGGTGCTGTGCATATAAGCAAACCATTTGCCCGTGCGGCAGACACCAGTCTGAACCTCATCGAGGAGGAAAAGGGCATCGTGCTTCTCGCACAAGGCCTTGACCCCTTCAAGATACCCCGGAGCTGGGACATGGACGCCGCCTTCGCCCTGGATCGGTTCGATGAGGACGCCGCATACATCATCGTCCATAACGGCTTCGATGGCCGCAAGGTCGCCGAAAGGCACATACGTAAAACCCTCAGGCAGAGGCGTCAGTCCTTCATGATAGTGGTCCTGACCGGTCGCGGTCAGCGTTTCCATGGTGCGGCCGTGAAAAGAATCCTTTGCCGTAATGATGCGAAATTTTGCCGGGTTCTTACGGCTGCCATATTTGCGGGCAAGCTTGATGATTCCTTCATTGGCTTCGGCCCCACTATTGGCAAAAAAAACCCGGTCCATGCCCGTTACTTCAGCAAGCTGCTGCGCCGCCTTGGCCTGGATTTCCGTATAAAACAGGTTTGACGTATGCATAACCTTTTGGGTCTGTTCGCATACCGCCTTGACAATTGCCGGATGATGATAGCCCAGGGCATTGGTTGCGATACCGGCAAGAAAGTCAATATAGGCCTTGCCGTCCGCATCATATAAGGTTGCTCCTTCGCCATGGTCAATGGCAATGGGAAAACGGCCGAAGACGGGAAGGTAATGTGCTTCCGTCATTGCAATGATTTCTTTTGTATTCATGCTTGCTCCCCCTCATCAGCCCTTAATGACTTCCGTACCAACACCCTCATCGGAGAAGATTTCCTGAAGGATGGAGTGTTCCCGGCGCCCATCGATGATGTGCGTCTTGTGTGCCCCGCCGGAAAGGGCCGTAATGCAGGCCTTGACCTTAGGGATCATGCCGCCGTCGATACTTCCCTTGATAATCAGTTCATGTGCCTTTTCGAAGGTCAGCGTAGAAAGGAAAGTACTTTCATCATGATGGTCTTCGTAGATGCCGCGCACATCGGTGAGCATAAGAAGCTTTTCTGCTTTGAGGGCCCCTGCCACTTCACCGGCCACACTGTCGGCATTGATATTGTAGGTCTCACCATCGGCGCCAAGACCAATCGGCGCAATGACGGGAATATAGTCATTTTGGATCAGGAGATTCAAAAGATCCGTGTTAATCTTGTCCACGGTTCCCACAAATCCGATATCGACCAAGTTCACTTGCCCGTCTTCATAAACATCGGCCAAATGTTTCTTGGCTTCAAGGAGTTTGCCATCCTTGCCATTCAGTCCGATGGCGTTACCACCCAGGATGTTCAGTCTTCGGACAAGGTCCGTATTGGTGCGTCCTACAAGGGCCAATTCAGCAATAGCCACCGTTTCCGCGTCCGTAACGCGTAGGCCGCTTACAAATTCGCTCTTTTTGCCTGCTTGCTTCAGCATAGCCGTAATTTCTGGGCCGCCGCCATGAACGACAACGGGACGCATGCCTGCAAGGCGCAGGAACACAATGTCTTGGAGGACCTTGTTTTTGAGGTCATCACTTAGCATGGCGTTACCGCCATATTTGACAACAACGGTCTTTCCTTTGAAAGCACTCAGGTATGGCAGGGCTTCAACTAGGATATTCATTTCATCGCCTTTGATCTGCATCTTGTTTCCTCCTCATGTGCGGAACTCGCATCATCATTAATATTCATGCAATCTTGAATCCCAAGATTCCTCGGTAATTCAGCAGATGCATCGCTGCGGTACCGTCTGCCAAGCCTCTTCAAGGAAAAGGATGATTCCCCCGAAATTTTCCATAAAGCACTATCTCCTCCTTTATGTTGCAATATTATACGTCTTTATGTATAAGTTTGCAATACTTTTTTTCTTTTCTTTTTCCTCTTTTTTTAGGATGCCTACATTATAGTACTCAGGCCCTCATGGTACTAGTCATTTTGCAAAAATATTGCAAGTTTTTTCTCCCCTCTTCCCCATGGATTTTTAGGCCTCTTTCAGGTAGAATTAGAATGAAAAGAAATAAACATCCTTGGAAAGGAGCCATCCATGAAAAAATTACTCTTCATCCTCACCCTCATCCTCAGCGGGCTCCTCTGGTATGTCATGGTCCCTGCTGCACCAACACCCAGTGCGGGCCGGCCGCCCCTCATGGAATCTTTTTCGTATCCCTACCTAGGAAAGAAACTGCCCCGTCCCCTTCGACTCTGCTACCTTGCCTATCATATGAAGGACGTGGCAAAGGAACGGATTGATAAAAGCGACTGGGTCAGTCTTGATAACATGCCCGCCTATCTTCCTCAGGCCCTCATCGCAACAGAAGATCGGCGTTTTTATTCCCACATCGGCATCGATCCCAGTGCCATCATGCGAGCCGTGCTCGTCAATCTTCAGTACGACGAAGTCGCCCAAGGCGGCAGTACTCTAACGCAGCAGCTGGTAAAAAACAATCTCCTGTCGCCGGAACGCTCCTTGGAGCGAAAGCTATGGGAAGCTGGCCTCGCCCTCATCGTCGAAGCCAGGTATTCCAAAGAAGAGATTCTTGAGATGTATTTTAATACAACTTTTTTTGGTAACCACTCGACAGGCATCAGAAGAGCCGCGCGAAATTACTTCGGCATTGAACCTAAGCAGCTCTCCCTCATGGAGTGTGCCGTCCTTGCAGGCCTGCCCAACGCGCCGACGGACCTCAACCCCTATAACGATATGGAAGCCTGCCGCAGGCGGCGGGACCTGGTCCTTGAAAATATGCATGACCAAGGATTCATTACAGGAAACCAGCTGAACCACGCGAAGAAAGCGGACATTGTCCTGAGGTAGGGAAGATAGAAAAAGAAAGAAAGACTGAAAAGCAAGCCCTAAACCAAACGTAGACGCAGGTTTGGTTTAGGGCTCTTATCTTGTCTTATCTTGTATAGAGATTCTCTAAAAGGCTGGTCTTTTGAAATATAGGGAAGACGGCAAGGGTGGGGACAGCCAACGTTCGTGATTTTATCAAGTGCTAAGCGAAAAAGCCTAACGGAAACGATTCAACCCATCCTGCAGCAAACTAAAAAAAAGAGCCTTACCCCAAATCAAGGCCCAAATTCAGGGTAAGGCTTCAGCATGATTTATTTTCAATTGGCGGTCATAGGAAAGGTTCCCTATTACCCGAATTGAGCGGAGTAATGTGAGGAACCTTTAAGACCTTTTTTCTTGAATCTTTTTTTACTCATGGGCTCACGCCGTTCGTCAAAAGGGAGCGATTTTTGCTCCTGCGCCATTATTTTCCTAGTTTCCTTCTCATGATTTTTTTATAGACTTCCACGCCAGGCTGATCAAAAGCATCCACATTGGCCAGCTCACCTTCGTAGGCAATGCTCAGCATGAGGTAGTAGAACATTTGCCCGAGATAAAATTCATCAAGCTGGGGCAGCCGGTAAAGGGCACTCATGCGACCGTCGCTCATAAGGGCCTCTTCATTTGCTTCCATGGCAATTTCCAAGGCCCGCCCGACATCCATATTTTCATAAGGCCGAAGCGACTGGATTTCAGGGAAGGGATTATGAAGATGGATTTTTCCTTTTAGGCTATCAATAAAAAGGAACTGAACCACTTTATCCCTGATTCCATCCTGGTGGAGCTGGGTCTGGGCATGCATATCCGTCGTACCGATAGCAACAAGGGGCGTCCGGCCATAAAAGACGGTCTGGCCATTCCGATCCTCACGCTTGCCCAAGGATTCAGCAAGCAGCTGGACATACCATTCCCCGAGCGCCTTAAGCCGCATCGCATAAGGCATGAAGACTTCGATGGAAGCACCATGATCCCGGGCGGCCAGATATTTCACGGCCGCTCCAAAAAGGGCCGGATTGCGCCGCCAGTCACTGCCGCGGCAAACTTCGTCCATATTGGCAGCACCGGCAAGCAACTGAGAAAGATTCATTCCAAGAGTTGCAGCGACAATAAGTCCCGGAGTCGAAAGAACGCTGAACCGCCCGCCGATTCCATAAGGAACGGGGAACACTTCCCAGTCATAGGCCTTTGAAAGACGCATGAGCGGGCCGTCTTTTTGAGCCGGGTCGGTCACGACGGTAACGGAAAGCTCCATCTTATCCGCATGCTTTTGGCAGCGATCGTAAAAGAAGAGAAAACCTGTCGTCGGTTCCATGGTCGTTCCTGATTTGCTGATGGGAACGAGCATAACGCGAAGCTTGCGCCCTTCCTGTTCTTTGACAGCATTTGCCATGGCAAGAAGGGTAGCTCCAGTATTCTTCATATCTTCCGTGTCCATATTGTTGCCCACGAAAAAGACCTTGGGTGCCGGCGTATCATGATGCGTCCAAAATTCGCTTTGGTAGCAGTCGTAAAGGACCTTACCACCTAAATAGGAACCGCCTACGCCACTGAAGAGCACCACATCAAACCCTTGGGATACTTTCTTGCCAAAAGCTTCCAGCTGCGCCATGAGCTGCGGCGTGTTGGGATAGTCTTCGGCGATATAGGGAAGACGAGTAAAATAAACTGCCTCAGGAACTCCATCTTTTGAAAGATGATGATAGGCCCTGCCTTCCCTGCGAATATAGGAAAGACCTTCTTCAGCCGCCTGCAGCTGAGGAAAAAGCGCATCCAGTTCCTCGTCCTTGAGGCCTCCTGGAGCAAACATATGAGTAAAGTCAAAACAAAATCCGGATAACAAGGTAATGAGATGGGTATCGTCCATGAAATTCCATCCTTTCGGAATGATGCAAATATAGTTTCATTATACCATAATGTCCTAAAAATAGGGGCTATCTAGTTGCTCGTTCATAAGGACAATCGTTTTTCCGTGGCACCTTTTTAGATTGGACACTTGTATCATGGGAATGGATAAGAGAAAAGATATGGCATCTCCCTTTCTCATCTTCCATAGAGGCATGAATAGGGTTTCTTTTTTTCATATCCATCCGGTCTAAATAAATAGTGTCCAAAAGAACGTCCATGTTTAAAGGAGTCCAGAAGTTAAGACTCCATGGATTAGTTGTAAACTTTCCTTTATTTCCCTGCTTTTCTTCCACATTTTGTTAGTTAATTGTGAATGATTCCTACTTGACAAGCTCAAGTATTTAGACTATTATTTATTTTTTGAAATAATTGATGTTTTCCTTTGTTTTGTGATATGATTATGGGAGAAAAAGTTGACAGGGATTTAAAGGAGGGGATCAGTGTGACAAAAGGAACCAACCAGAAGCTGAAAATGCTTTACCTCAAGCAGATCTTTGAAGAAGAAACTGACGATCAGCACAGCCTGACGCTCCAAAATATCACGGAACGCCTCAACAGTTTGGGGGTTAATGCCGACCGCAAGACGCTGTATCAGGACTTCAAGGAACTCAAACGCTACGGCATGGACATCATCGCCATGCAGGAAGGCCGCACGTGGAACTATCATTTGGGAAGCCGTGATTTTGAATTACCGGAAGTCAAGCTCCTCGTCGATTCCGTGCAGGCATCCAAATTCATCAACGAGCACAAATCGGACACCCTTATCCGCAAGCTCGAAAAGCTCGTCAGCCACTATGAAGGGCAGGAGCTGCAGCGCCAAGTCTACATTTTCGGCCGCATCAAGACAAGCAACAAACGTACGTACCTGACCATTGATACGATTTTCAAGGCCATCAATGAAAATTACCAGATTCAGTTCCACTACTGCAAATGGAACATCCACAAGGAACTGGAAAAACGCCGGGACGGCTCTTCCTACACCGTAAGTCCTTGGTGCCTTGTGTGGGACAACGAAAACTATTATCTTCTTGGTTATGATGCCCTTGATAAAAAGCTCAAGCACTATCGCGTGGACAAGATGATGGATATCAGCATCCTGCGGACCCGCCGACTGGGCCGAGATGCCTACCGCCGCATCGATATGCCGGAGTACACGCAGTATCATTTTGGAATGTATGACGGGGATGTGGAAAATGTCACCGTTGAACTCGAAAATGATTTGATTGGTGTCTTCATCGACCGTTTTGGCAAGAAGATCCCCGTCACCCCTGTCGATGATGACCACGTAGCCGTCACGATCACCGCGGCGGTCAGCCGCCAGTTCCTTGGCTGGATCTTTGCACTGGGGCCTGGGGTCAAGATCACCAGTCCTCAGTCCGTTGTCCTTGCCATGCGCCGCGAAGGCGAACGGATTGCCGATGCCTATACGGCAAAGCAGCAGGAACCAAAAGAATAAGCACAGAAAGAGAGACTGTCCTCGTAAGAAGGCAGCCTCTTTTTTTAGTCCTTGAAGGGGCCTTTAACCTTGCAGAGGACTCCTTTGTCCGTAATCACCTCGACGCGGGCCGTGGCTTTTTTGCCAATCTTGTCATAAAGGCGGCCAGCACTGTAGCTTTCGCCAAGAACGGTCTTGGGACTGTTGGCGACATAACCCACTTTGCCAAGGCCTTCCCGATAGACGGCAATGGCCTCGCGGTCCCATTCGTTTTTGGGTTCTTTTTTAAGGATAAGCGCATCGTGCCGGCGAAAGAAGTCCAATCCGCAGCAAAAGTCCGTTCCTGTAATCGTAACATAGATAGTTTTCATATTCTCCCCTCCTCTAGCATTATCATAACACAAATACTGTCCATTATAGGGGACTTTGAGGAGGAATTTAAGGACGTTGCTCAATCCTCCTTATCAAGGATTCGGAGAGCTTCATAAAGAAGGTTCCCAGCAGCGCGCACATCCTTTGCGTCCGTCCATTCCTTTCCATTATGACTGATACCATCGCGGCTCGGGACAAAGATCATCCCCACCGGAACGCGGCGGGCCAGGGCGTGAGCGTCGTGGCTGGCACCGCTGGGCATGACAAAGTAAGGCAGATGAAGGCGGTCCGCGGCATTTTGAAAAACTTCCTGAAGTCCCTTGTCACAGTAGGTGCCGGGCTTTTCTTCCCGCGTTTCAAAGGAAAAGGTGACATCCGAGATTGTTTCGGCGTAGGTCTTGATGTCTGCAATGAGGGCATCTGTCAGGGTCCGGTCCAAGTGGCGCATTTCGAACGTTGCTTCCACACGGTTTGGTACAACATTGGCTGAATTGGGCAAGCACTTGATGGTCCCTGCCGTAAAGACGAGATGATCGTCCAGTTCACGGCACCTCAGATCCCCGTAAACAATCAGTTTTGCCATGCCCACCATGGCGTCATGGCGCCGCTTCATCAGCGTCGTACCACTGTGATTAGCCATGCCGTGGCAGATGACGCGATACCGAAAGACGCCGTCAATGCCCGTAACAATACCCACAGGAAGCTTTCGGGCAGCAAGCTCAGGCCCCTGCTCGATATGGGCCTCGAGATAGCATTTGACGCCAGCAAAATCGCGCCGCGCCGCAGCCATCTCTTCCCCAGTTTTGCCAAAGGAATGCAGTGCATCTTTCATATGGGGCGCTTCGGAATCAAACCAGCCTGTGAGGACGCGGCTTCCAAAAAGCGCTCCCAAGGGGTTGAACTCCTCGCCGTTAAAGGCATAAATCTCCATTGGATGACGGAAAATCACGCCCTCTTTTTGAGCACGGCTAAGCGCTGCAAGAGCCGCTGCGACACCCATGGCGCCGTCATAGAGACCGCCGGAAGGCACAGTGTCAAGATGGGATCCCAGGATAATCGCCGGAAGACCGGGAACGGAGCCTAGAAGAACACCGTGCTCATTTCCAGCGGCATCTCGGTCCGTCTTCATGGAAAGGGCCTTCATCTCGCTCCGGACAAGGTCTGCCGCACGCTCCCATTCAGGGCTAAAAATACGCCGTGTATAGGAGCCATCAGGATTTTTCCCGAACTGGCCAATTTTACGTAAATAACCCATCGTATCCATGGTATCCCTCCTTTTGGATTCAGTTTCATCATAGCAAACGGGGACCGGATTGAAAAACTCGGTGTAAAAAATCACTCCGACACAGTGATGCTATGCTACTGTGAATGCGAAAACCATTGTGATCTGATTATACCCCGTATTTGTAAAAAATCCCCCATGGCAGGGGACAAACGTCCATCGCCACGAGGGATCCCAATCAAGCGAGAAGTTTTTCGAGACGACCTGCAATGGCGTTCAGGAATTCCTCGCTGTTTACTTTTACTTTTTCCGGAAGGCTCGACATGCTGTAAAGATCACCTGTCATGGTGCCACTTTCAGTGGTATCGATAGTGGCTTTTTCAAGGGCGTCGGCGTACGTTTGGAGCTCAGGGAGACCATCGAGCTCACCGCGTTTTCTAAGAGCGCCGGACCAAGCAAAGATAGTTGCCACAGGATTCGTGGAAGTTTTCTCGCCCTTGAGATATTTATAGTAATGACGCTGCACCGTCCCGTGAGCAGCTTCATACTCATAGTTTCCATCAGGAGAAACAAGAACGGAAGTCATCATGGCAAGGGAACCAAAGGCGGTTGCCATCATGTCGCTCATGACGTCGCCATCGTAGTTCTTGCAGGCCCAGACCATTCCACCGCGGGAACGGATGATACGGGCGACAACATCGTCGATGAGAGTATAGAAATATTCAATCCCGCACGCTTCATACCGCGTTTTATATTCCTTGTCATAAATTTCCTGGAAAATGTCCTTGAAGCGATGATCATAGATTTTAGAGACCGTGTCCTTCGTGGCAAACCAGAGGTCTTCCTTGACAGATAGCGCATAGTCAAAGCAGGCATGAGCGTAGCTGCGAATGGATTCATCCGTATTGAAGATGCCCTGCGTGATGCCTTCTCCTTTAAATTCATGAATGGTGCGGCGCGTCTGTCTACCTTGCGCATCCGTCACGACAAGCTCCGCTTTGCCGCCAGCAGGAATACGCAGTTCCGTATTCTTATAGATGTCACCAAAAGCATGACGCGCTATGGTGATGGGCTTTTCCCAGTTACGGACGAGCGGGGCAATCCCCTTGACCATAATGGGTTTACGGAATACGGTTCCATCCAAGATGGCACGGATCGTTCCGTTCGGGCTGGGCCACATTTTCTTAAGGTCATATTCCTTTACACGGGCCGCATTTGCCGTAATGGTGGCGCATTTGACAGCGACTCCGTATTTTTTTGTGGCAAGCGCCGACTCAATGGTGACCTCGTCATCCGTATCATCACGGTGTTTCATCCCCAGATCATAGTATTCACTCTTGAGGTCGATATAGGGAAGAATCAGGATATCTTTGATCATCTTCCAGAGGATGCGGGTCATTTCATCGCCATCCATTTCAACAAGGGGCGTTTTCATCTGAATTTTTTGGGTCATAGGGTCCACTTCCTTTTTCAAGATTTCGGTTCTTTCATCATACCCATATTGTAGCATGGTTCGCCACGTTCTCCCATGGCAGAAAAAAGCCCTATCAGAAAAACTGATGGGATAAGTAAACAGGAAAAGACCGTAGCAGCTTTGGTAAAACAAGAAAAAAGACACTTCTTAAAATGAATAAAGAGTGAATTTTATCCCTTAATAAGAAATTTCCAGCAAAAAGGAAAGAAAGGCGATTTCCCATCCATCGAAAAATACTATAGAAACGGGAAGTCATCCCGCAATCCTTCAAAAAAAGAGAAACGTCCTCCTTTTTTTGTTACGAGGCTGAAAGTTTTACAACAAAAAAATCGTATCGGGCATTTGCTCGATACGATTCATCCTTTGATTTGGTGCGGTTGGTGGGACTTGAACCCACACGAGATTGCTCTCACCAGCCCCTCAAGCTGACGCGTCTGCCGTTCCGCCACAACCGCGTGCACCAGATAAAATTGGTGCGGCCAAGAGGAATTGAACCTCCACGGGGTTGCCCCCACTAGCTCCTGAAGCTAGCGCGTCTGCCTGTTCCGCCATGGCCGCGTTGTCATCAACAACAATGCTATTCTAGCAGAAATCAAAAAGAGAGTCAAGAAGTTTTTTAGGAAATTTCATCAAGCTGCAGTTCGCCCTTTTTCCCATCATCAGTTGCTCACGGTGTGGTAGAGTTCGGCATAACGCTGACGGTCATAAAGGACCTTTCGCACATATTCCCGCGTATCGGAAAAAGGAATGGCGGAAATATCACTGAAGCCAAATCCCCACCCGTTTTCAGCCATCCATTCCTTGACCGTGCCGCGACCTGCATTATAAGCGGCAAGCATGAGGATCTCATTGCCTTGGAACTCTGATTCCAGTTCACTGAGGTACCAACACCCAAATTTGATATTCAGTTCAGGCAGCATCAGCATCTTGGCCTTGAAATTAGGAAAATCCGTACTCTTGGCAATCCAGCTTCCCGTCTCTGGCATAATCTGCATGAGGCCCAAGGCCCCTGTTTTTGATTCCGCATCTGGGTTGAAACCGCTTTCATTTTTGATCACGGCAACGGCAAGAAAGGGATCTACGCGGTACTGCGCACTATATTGATGAATTTCCTTTCCATAAGGCCACTGATAGACCGCACGGCGCTGGAAAAAATCCGTGCGCCATATAAGAAACCCCGCCACAGCCACTAGGATAAGGGCCAAAAGGCCATGGAAGTGTCTTGAAGATTGCTTCTTTTGTTCTTTTTTCTTCAATGAAATCCCTCTCTATGGATCATGGTGCTGCCCTAGCAGACACCCACTTGACAGCTGCATCACGATTAACTTCAGGCGTGCTTTTTGAAGCGGTCCCCCGTAGAGGATGGTCACGACAAAAAGCCTGCTTATTCATTGTAACAAATTGGAAGAGGGTATGACAACTCTCCTTATTTACGGAAGACCAAAGCAAAAAAGCCTTTTGACACGGAAAGATGCCCAAAGTTCCCTTTTAAATACAGAGGAAAAAAGTAAAGTTCATGAAAATTTTTCATTTTCCATAGTGCTGGCTCTTTCCAGCGCCTTCATAAGGGCCTGGTCAACTTGCTCATAAAGGGCTTCCAGCGTTTGACTATTATCAATGATGACATCGGCCATTTTGCGTTTTTCAACAAGGGGCATCTGACGCCTGATGCGCATGAGAACTTCTTTCCGCGTGATTCCAGAGCGTTTCATGGCGCGGCGGACCTGTTCTTCTTCAGGAATAAAAACAAGCCAAACTTCATCACATACGCTTTCCCAGTGTCCTTCAAGAAGGAGGGGGGCGTCAATGACCACGAGGCTGTCGTCCTTATGAAGGCGTAAAAACGCATCCCTTTCTTCTTTGATTGCGCCATGGACGATTGCATTAAGATCCTGTGTGGCCTCTTTTGACGAAAAAGCCAGCGCCGCCAAACGGGTTCGGTCCAAGCGCCCATCTGCCATCAGGATTTCCTCTCCAAACCGCTTGGCAAGCCTTGCTAAACAAGGCGATCCCTTTTCTTCCACATGCCAGCCCGAGCGATCAGCATCGAAAACGGGGATGCCCTTTTGGGCCAAATAAGCGCTCACCGTACTTTTTCCGGACGCAATACCGCCGGTCAGTCCAATGATCATATGAACCTCCTATTTCTGGCAGTGGGCACAGTACACGGTGCCTCGTCCCGCCACTTTCGTTTTCGTGAGCGTTTTCCCACACAATGGACAGGGCTTCCCACCGCGATGATACACCTTGAGGTACCGGAAGTTATCCCCCATTTTTCCGTCTGCATCCTGGTAATTGCGGAACGTTGTTCCATGATGGCGCAAGGCACTTTGAATGACTTCCTTGATGGCAATGGCAAGTCGCTCCCATTCCTTTTTGGTCATTCGGCTAACCCTTTTCGTAGGCCGGATGCCAGCCGCAAAAAGGGATTCATCGGCATAAATATTGCCAAGTCCCGCGATGATGGACTGATCAAGGATAAAGGGTTTAACTTGGGTTTTCTTATGACGCGCCCTTTCTTTAAGATAGGTGCCGGTCATTGCGTCATCAAGCGGTTCCGGTCCCAGCGCTTCAAAGCCCTTATCAAGGGGCTCCCCTTCTTGATAAAGGGCCGCTGTACCAAAAGTCCGGATATCTGTCATCCACAAATCATAAGCTCCGGAAAGAATCAGGCCCCAGCGCGCAAATGGCGGCAGGGGCTCCCCTTTTTTTACAGCGAGGAAGGCACCGGTCATCCGCAGATGCACCATAAGCCTTTCACCGCCTTTGAGCATGAGGGACAAATATTTTCCTCGGCGGAGGACAGCCGTCACGACAGCGTCCCTAAGGCCCTTCCTGAACCCTTCAGGCGAAGGGTGGACAATCATGCGGGGCAATAAGATTCTCACGTCTTCAATTTTCTGTTCCAATACGTACGGCTCCAGGGAGATCCGTACCTGTTCGACTTCTGGAAGTTCCGGCATCATTTCTCCTTTACCTTGAGAGAAAAGGCGCGGGTTCCCCCACACCTTCCCTCTTATTTTGCGTCAGCCCAGGTCTTACCGAAGGCAATATCAGCCACAAGGGGCACCTTCAGGGTGACAGCGCGCTCCATAGCGTTTTTCACGATGGCACTGACTTTATCTTTTTCTTCTTCCACCACTTCAAGGACCAGTTCGTCATGGACCTGGAGAAGGACGCGGCTTTTTACGCCGGCTTCCTTGAGTTCTTTAGCCACATGGAGCATGGCAATCTTGATGATATCCGCTGCCGTCCCTTGGATAGGTGTATTGATGGCCGTCCGTTCCGCAAAACTGCGGCGGTTGAAGTTCTTTGCATGGATGTCCGGCAAATAACGGCGCCGGCCAAAAAGGGTCTCGACATATCCCATTTCACGGGCTTTCTTCTTTTCCCCTTCCATGTATTCCTTAACGCCCGTATAGCGGGCAAAGTAGCTGTCAATATACTGAGCGGCTTCGCTTCTGGGCACACCAAGCTGCCGGCCAAGGCCGAAATCGCTGATGCCATAGATGATGCCAAAATTTACGGTCTTTGCTTTGCTGCGCATGAAAGGCGTTACGTCCTCAATGGGCACGCCAAAGATTTCCGAGGCCGTCCTGCTATGGATATCCTGGCCATGACGGAAGGCGTCAATGAGGCGTTCATCGCCGGCAATGCTTGCCATGACGCGCAGTTCAACCTGGGAATAATCACAGCTCATGAGGAGGTCATACCCTTTGCCGGGTACAAACATCCGGCGCATTTGCTTGCCTACTTCCGTCCGGGTAGGGATGTTCTGCAGATTTGGATCCGTACTGGAAAGCCGTCCGGTCACGGTCGCCATCTGATTGAAATGGGTATGGATGCGGCCCGTATTGGGATTGATGAGGGGATGGAGCGCCACTAAGTACGTGGATAAAAGCTTTGACAGCGTACGGTACTCCATGATGGTCTCGATGATGGGATGTTCTCCCTGCAGCTGTTCCAGGACGCTCACATCCGTGGAATAGCCTGATTTTGTCTTTTTGATGATGGGAAGGCCCAATTTTTCAAAAAGGATAACGCCCAGCTGTTTGGGTGAATTGACATTGAAGTCCTCACCAGCCTCTTCCTTCGCCTTTTGCTCAAGGTCAGCCACCTGTTTTGTCATGCTCTTTGTCACTTCATCAAGCATGCCCTTATCCAGGGTGATACCATTTACTTCCATATTGGCAAGAACCTTCGTAAGGGGAAGCTCAATGTCCCGATAAAGTTCCGTAAGACCGCGTTCAGCCATGAGGCCTTCAAGTACGGGCATAAGGGCTTCCACATCTTGGGCCGTACCGCCGCAGCTGGCAGGAAGATACGTTTCAGCAAGGCTCTTTACGTCATAATGGGTTTCACCCGGCTCATAAAGATAGGCCGCTAGAGACGGATCTCCGATAACGCCTTGCAGGCTAACACCCTTTCCCTGCATGAATTTATACAGTTCTTTTGGGTTTGGGACGATCTTTTTGATCGCGCCATCGCACAAAAGGGCGAGCATATTTGCATCATTCAAAAGGGCCTTATCCCAAACATAGACCTTGTGATCATGGGCACCGGAAAGACTGGTAAGGGTAAGGTGCGGCAAGAGGCCTTCTGTTTCATACATAAGGGACAGGGGCGCACTGCCTTCTTTTACACGCGTCAAAAAGGCTGTGGCAGCTTCTAACGAAGCAAGCGGGACTGTTTCATAGGCATCTTCGGCAATGACCTCGCCAAACATGCTCATTTCACCGCCATCCTGAGCTTTACTCACTCCATCGGCAAGTCCGAGGACCGGGGAAAACCGGTTCCACATATTCTTGAATTGGAGATCATCCATGAGGACACGGCTTTTTTCTGTAAGGCCCGTCAGTCGATACGACGCAGGATCCGTATCCATGGGAACAGTGAGGCAAATAGTGGCAAGTTCCTTGGAAAGGAGAGCTTGATTCCTAAAGGTGATGAGCTTTTCCTTTAGGCTCTTGCCCTTGACCTCTTCGGCATGATCCAAAACGGCTTCCACGGACTGGTACTCCTTGATGAGCTTGAGGGCCGTCTTGGGGCCGACACCAGGCACACCGGGGATATTGTCGCTCGTGTCGCCCATAAGGCCCTTAAGATCGATGATCTGGCGGGGGCTAAGGCCTTCGTATTCTTTCTGGAAGGCCGCTTCGTCGTAATTACCAATTTGGGTGATGCCTTTTTTAGTGAAGTAGACATGGACATTTTCCTTGATGAGCTGGAATTCATCACGGTCGCCCGTTACAATGATGACCTTCATTTCTTTTGGAGCTGTTGCGGAAAGGGTCCCAATCAGATCGTCTGCTTCGTAATTATCCATTTCCAGGGTCGGAATGCCCATGCTCGTTAAGAGCTCAATGGCAAGAGGAAACTGTTCCTTAAGTTCCGGCGGGGTTGCCTTGCGCTGCCCCTTGTAATCGGCAAATTTTTCCGTCCGGAAGCTATGCCGCGATTTATCAAAGGCAACGGCCATATAGCTTGGCTTCACTTCTTCAAGAAGTTTTAGGAGCATATTGCATAATCCATAGACAGCACCTGTATTGACGCCTTTTTTATTGGTAAAGGAAGGCAGGGCAAAGAACGCGCGATGGATCAAGCTGCTGCCATCGATGATAAGGAAGGTCTCGTTCATGAAAATCTCCTTTCAGGATTGAAAAGATGGAAAAAGTCGCTTTTTCCCACCCGTAACTGGATCCCTGTCATTATACCATATTGGACGAAGCGTGAAAAAAGGGTTTATCCCACTAAAAATTGTCCTTTTAGCGACGACGAAACTCCGTATTTAGATACGTTTTTTTCTTTATTTTACATTATAGGTAGATTGCTATATTTTCAATTGACTATTGTAATGATGAGGAATAAAATAGAGTCATTCATAACATACCAATGGATTGTATACAAAGTGCAATCACCGTTACCATGTATTCGAGAGGGGTTTGAAAAATTATGAAGTACCAATTAGCAAGCCGCATGGCCGGTATGAAAGCATCGGCCGTCCGTGAGATCCTGAAAGTAACCCAGCGCCCGGAAGTCATCTCCTTTGCCGGCGGTCTGCCCGCACCGGAACTTTTCCCTGTCGATGAAATCAGTAAGGTTGCCCAGGAAGTCTGCGCCGAAGAAGGCCGCAAAGTTCTCCAGTACGCAACGACCGAAGGCCGACCCACCCTGCGACAAAAGATTGCTGACCGCATGAACAAAATCTACAACTCCGATCTCAAGATGGAAAACATCTTGATTACAACGGGTTCCCAACAGAACCTCGATATGGCCGGCAAGATTTTCCTGAACCCCGGCGACGTGGTCCTCATGGAGGCTCCGACCTACCTTGCTGCCATCAACGCTTTCAAGGCGTACGAATGCACGTTCAAGGAAGTCCCGACCGATGATAAGGGCATGATTCCGGAAGCCCTCGAAAAAATCCTTGAAACGACGGAAAATGTCAAGCTTGTTTATGTCATTACCGACTTCCAAAACCCGACAGGCATCTGCTGGCCTATGGAACGCCGTAAAGCCTTTATGGAAATCATGGCAAAGTATGATATCCCCGTTCTGGAAGATAACCCCTATGGGGAACTGCGCTATGAAGGGACAACAAATCCCTCGCTCCTTAGCATGGATCAGCGCGGTCAGGTCATGGGCATGGGCACCTTCTCCAAGACATTCTGCCCAGGCCTGCGTATCGGCTGGCTGGCCTGCTCCCCGGATATCATGCCTCAGTTCGTCAAGGTCAAGCAAAGTGCGGACCTTCATTCGTCCGCTTTTGATCAGGCCATCATTGACCGCTATATGGACGAATTCAGCCTTGATGAACATGTAAAAGAAATCAACGCCCTTTATGGCCATCGCCGCGACCTCATCATCCAGTGCATGGAAAAGGAATTTACTGACGGCACGACCTGGACCCATCCTGAAGGCGGGCTCTTCCTGTGGCTCACCTTCCCCGAAGGTGTCTCGGCCCGCAAGGTCTTCGATAAATGCATTGAAAAAAATGTAGCTGGCGTCCTCGGGGAATTCTTCTACCCGACAACAAAGAGCGACCGTCATATGCGCATCAACTACTCCAATATGCCTGATGACCGCATCAAAGAAGGCATCCGCCGCATGGGTGAAGCCCTGCGCGAAGTGGCAGCTGGAAAGTAAGGAAAAGAAAGAAATCCCCTAGAAAACGAATTGTTTTCTAGGGGATTTTTTGTAGGCTAATGCGGAAAGCATATAGATACGGGGCCTTCTTTGGCTGAGGCGAGCCAACTTCAACATTCATCATGCCCTTGGCTAAGACGCTGCCAGTGGCAGCCTGACTGAGGCCGCCTGCGGCGGCTGGCTCATAAGGCCGACCCCAAACCACCTTCTTTATTTTTACTTGAAGCAAAAAATCGCTCCGATTCGATGTAATTACGTGCCCCATTACAGAAAACAGAGCTATTTGATGGTAATGGGGCATGCCCCGTCGTAACAAGTTACGTAACACAAATTCAGCTTAAATTCGCCCGAAAAAATGCAGTCGTCGGTCGAACCGCTCCTAGGATTTTTTTCTGATTGCAACGGAAAACGATTTCGTCTACGGTCCATATCGGTCCATCTGCGTTGTTAAACGCGGAACAAGTGACTGCTAAATTTGTAATGGACGTCTGCCATATTTACTCAAATACAGATCCGGAACTTTGGAAGCCGCCCGGTCCTATAAAAGGCGGCTGCAGAAGTAAAGGAACCGTTTTCGTGTAAGAAGGTGTCGCTTACAAAATTCATTAGCACTACTATTTTGTGGAAATTTCAGCAAGTTTATTATGATCAGAATTTCCCGGGTTTGGAGGTGGATGAGGAACGACAGTGACGTCCCTATACGAACGGTAGTGAGGCATATTCGCCCGGAGTTTCAAAGGACGCTTTTGAAACGAAGCGGAAGTCCGAGAAACATGTTTGGGGGTGAATGTAATTCGGCCCCCACCCTTCGAAGAAGGGACGGTTTGGGGCCAGCCTTAGCATCACAGCATCAAAACAAAAACTCGGAGTCATTTATACTCCGAGTTAAATCTTTATCATTCCCATCCCCCACATCACCCCCATGATCACGGGCTGATGCAGCAGGTAGATCCATAGGGACTTTCTGCCTAATGTGCGCAGAAAAGGGACGTCTTTTTTTAGGAGGTCAGGTACAGAGCCTTTTTTGAGCCACAGGGCACCCAGAGCCGCAGCAAACCCAAAAAGGCCCCACCATGGAATCAAAGGAAAATAATCCGCTGAATAAAAGTCCCTTGGTGGGAACCCCCAAAAAGCACTGAAAAGACCGAAATGGGTGAGCATCTCCGGTAAGGCCGGCCCCACCATCCGTTCAAAGCCCCAAAAGCCCTGCGGTGCGTTGCGCAAAAAGAAAAAAAGGGTGCCGCAGAAAAGGGCTGCTCCTTTTGGCTTTTTCTCCATGACAGGCCAGAAGCAAATCGTCAGCAAGGACACTGCACCAAGAAAAAAAATGACGCCAAAATAAATAGGTTCCTGGGGCATGGCCTGCCGCGTCACAAAGGTGATGGCCGTCCCCCACCCCACAAGGACGAGTCGGCTTTTCGCTGCCCTTTTCCGTCCTTTCTTTTTAACTTCAAGGGCAAGGGACATCCCGCTCACAGCAATGAAGGTCCAACAGATGCTCTGCTGCCAAAGATACCCCGCCATTCCATCATACCAAGGAAGGCTGCGGCCACTCAAGTAGACGATATCCCACAGGAGATGGTAGAGCGTCATGGAACAGAGGGAAAACCCGCGCAGGGCGTCAAGGAAGGGATAACGCATGAACACCTGCCTTACCCTTTATGGGAATCGCGGGGCCAGCATGGCGTATGGATACCCATGATACTGCCGTCAAAAGGCTCCGTACTGCCGCTTACAAAGTGTTCCTTGCTCTTTAGGACGTAGGCAAAACCTCGATAAAGAAGTGGCACGTTGACGTAGCAAAGGATGATATTGGCAAGGTCCGAAAACGCCCAGAGATTTCCCAGATCATAGCCCGCAATATTGACCAGAACACCGAAAAGGGCAACACCTAGGGCAAGGACGCGCACCGTTATGAAAAGGCTCTGACTTTTTCCCATACGGGCAGCGGCAATTTCCGAAAAGGAAATCATGCCCACAAGGCAGGTATAGGCAAACAGACAGAAGCAAAGCGTCAGGGCAAAATTGACCGCGGCGTGGAAGGACGCTGTCGGGACCAGTTCCGAAACAGAAAGAAGGTATTTCGGGAGCTTTCCGGCATCCTGCCAAAGAGCAGGATCCTTGTCCCAAGCGTGGGCCATAATAACGATAAACCCCGTCATGGTGCAGATGATATGCGTATCAAGAAAGACGCCGAGGGCAGAAAGCAGTCCTTGTTCACAGGGATGATTGTCGTCTGCTGCGGCGGCACTCATGGTGATGGTCCCCTGGCCGGCTTCGTTTGACATGAGGCCGCGTTTGACGCCTTGAACGAGAACGGTACCGAAGGTTCCGCCAAAAATTGCCGCCGGCGTAAAGGCGCCTTCTAATACAGAACGAAAGAAATAGGGTACGCTGTCAAGGTTTACGGCAATGAGAATCAGTGTCGTTCCCACATAGATTACGGCCATGACAGGAACCATACGATCCGTTACTTTCGTGACTTTCCGGATGCCGCCAAAAGTCAGGATGGCCGTAAGCCCAATGACAATGGCTGCCGCCGCATAATAGAAGGTCGATTGCGTATCGATGGAGCTTTCTGTCACGATTTCGGCCATGGTGCCAAGGGAAGAGACAACATTATACCCTTGGGCGGGCAGGCAGCCCAAGGCGTAGAAAATATAAAGGCCTGAAAGGAAGATTCCTATCGCAGAGCTTCCATTAAGGAGGGCACTGCCGTAAAAAGGAAGACCACCGACAAATTCCCGTCCTTTCTGTTCCTTGAAAAGCTGAGCCAGTGTTCCTTCAACAAAAGCCGTAGCCATGCCAAAAAAGCCGGATACCCACATCCAAAAGATGGCCCCCGGCCCCCCAACAGAAATAGCCCCCGTCACGCCAAGGATGTTACCCGGACCAACGCGCATGGCAGAGCTCAGCATAAAGGCAGCAACAGGAGAAATACCCATATCGGCTTTATTATGCGCCATGAGGCGAATGGCGCGCGGCAGGCCTTTTACTTGGATAAAGCCAAGACGCAGGGTAAAGTAGATTCCGCTTCCCATCAGCAGCACGATAGCAAGGGAAAAAGAGCCCAAGATAGGCAAGGACTTATAGGCATGGAACATAGTCGGCACGTCCCAGAAAAAGTCACTGAGGGGGCCGACAAACTTAAGGACCGAATTGATCCACTGAAAAAGGTTCTCCATCTGCATCGCTCCCTTTTCTGCAACAAAATTGATAGAATTATTTTCAGATAGTTCCATTTTACAGCAAAATGGAGAATTTTTATAGATTTTTGATGTCGAATCCGTGAAATATGGTAAAATAGTAAGGCTTTGTAACAAGCAAATCAATTCACGTAAACAAAAAGGAGACAAAGATTTTATGGAACCCATTGACGTTGGCATATATTCCCTGCTCCCACCCCTCATTGCCATCACCCTTGCCCTCATCACAAAAGAAGTCATTTCTTCCCTCATGCTGGGGATCCTTTCCGGCGGCGTAATCTATTGTGCCTTTACGGGCGCCGGCTTCATGGATATGGTGGCCTTTCCCTTTGAGGTCATGGCAAAGACTGTCGGCACACCGGATAAATTTAACATCATCCTCTTTTTAGCCCTTCTGGGTGCCCTCGTCTGTGTCGTTACCAAAGCGGGCGGCTCCCAAGCGTATGGAGCCTGGGCCACGCAAAAAATCCGCAGCAAACGGTCCGCAGAACTTGCCACCAGTTTTCTCGGTGTGCTCATCTTCATCGATGACTATTTCAACTGCCTCACAGTCGGAACGGTTATGAAGCCAGTTACGGACAAGTACCATATTTCCCGTGCAAAATTAGCCTACATCATTGATACGACGGCCGCTCCGGTCTGCATCATCGCACCGGTTTCGAGCTGGGCTGCCGCCGTAGGCTCCACCCTTTTTGAAACAGGCTCTTTTACCAATGAACTGTCCGCATTCTTTGCCACTATTCCTTTCAATATGTACGCCATCCTGTCCATCCTCATGGTCCTCACCCTTTCCTTTACGGATCTTGAATTTGGTCCCATGGCGGACGCGGAATGGAAGGCAGAGACCCAAGGAGACCTGGGCGCTATTGACCAAAAGGTCAGCCCCACTGACAAAGGGAACCTTCCTAAAGGAACAGTCTGGGACCTCATTATCCCCATTGGAGGCCTCATCATCTTTACCATTCTTGCCATGATCTACAACGGCGGCTACTGGACCAAACCTATGACCATCCAAGAAGCCATCGGCAACTGCAACTCTTCAGCGGCCCTTGTTCTTGGCGGTTTTATGGCCCTTATCCTTGCCTTTATCATGTTTGTTCCTAGAAAGCTCCTGTCTTTCAAGGATTTCATGAGCAACATTGCAACCGGCATCAACACCATGGTACCCGCCTACATCATCCTGACCCTCGCTTGGACCATTGGAACGCTCTGTCAAAGCTATCTTGGCACAGGAAAATTCATCGGCATGCTCGTTGAGCAAAGCCATCTGCCTGTGGAACTGATTCCAGCCATCGTCTTTCTCGTATCCGCAGGATTGTCCTTTTCCATCGGAACGGCATGGGGTACTTTTGGGATCTTTATTCCCATTGTCGTCTTCATCTGCCAGGCTGCTCCCAGTGAGATCATGACCGTGACCTTGGCGGCCACCCTTGCGGGTTCCGTCTTCGGCGATCACTGCTCCCCGATTTCCGATACGACAATCCTGTCATCGTCCGGTGCAGGCTGCAACCACATGCAGCATGTCGCGACCCAGATTCCTTATGCAACGGTCGTTGCCATTTCCTGCTTCATCAGCTACATTGTTGCCGGCGTAACAGGCGGCAGCGCACCCCTGACACTTCTTACCGGTGTCGGCATGCTCTACCTCCTGCTTTTTGTGCTCCATCGACGGGCAAAAAAACGGCACGCAAAATAAAAATGACCTGCTGTCCATATTGAGGCAGCAGGTTTTTTGTTACCATCTAAGCCGATTGGCAACGTTTACTAAAAAAAGCATGACCGGCACTTCCGTAAGGACCCCCACCGTCGTTGCAAGAGCCGCCGGGCTTGAAGTCCCGAAAAGGGCAATGGCAACAGCAACAGCCAGTTCGAAGAAATTTGACGCCCCAATCATGCCCGCCGGTGCAGCAATGGCAAAAGGCAGGTGCAGGAGCCGACAGGTGCCAAAACTGACAGTAAAGATGAAGAGGGTCTGCAGCACCAAGGGAAGCGCAATCAGGACGATATGGAACGGATTACGAAGGATAAGTTCCGCCTGAGAGGCAAAAATGATGACGAGCGTCAAGAGGAGCCCCACCATGGTCACATGGTCAAATCGCGGCAAAAAGACGGATTCAAAATAGGCTATGCCCTTTCGCCGCGTGACCATAAGGCGCGTCAGCGTGCCGACTACAAGGGGGATGAGGACAAAGAGAATGACGCTCAAAAAGAGGGTTCCGTAAGGCACCGCCACTTGGGAAACGCCCAAAAGAAAACGCACGATGGGGATAAATGCCACAAGAATAATGAGATCATTCGTAGCAACCTGCACCACTGTATAGGCGGGGTCCCCCTTTGTGAGCGTGCTCCAGACAAAAACCATGGCCGTGCAGGGCGCCGCCCCTAACAAAACGGCTCCGGCAAGATACTGACGGGCAAGGTCCGTGCTGATCAAGGAGCGGAACAGGACCATCAGGAAAAAGGAGGCCACAAGATACATGGAAAAGGGCTTCACAAGCCAGTTGACAATCCACGTGACAAAAAGACCTTTAGGATTTTTTCCTACGCTGCGGATGCTCTCAAAATCCACCTTCATCATCATAGGAAAAATCATGATCCAAATAAGGACTGTAATGGGAAGAGAAATCCCGCTCACTGTAAGACCATTCAGCAAGGTAACAAGGCCCGACATAAAATGGCCTACTGCAATGCCTGCAGCCATGCATAAAAGGACCCAAAGGGTCAAATAGCGCTGAAAAAAACTGATACCCGATGCAGGTTCAAAGTTCAAGATGGATTCCTTCTTTCTGTTAGGATTCACAGGTACATTTCCCCTTTTTCTGCAAAAAGCAAATACAGTCTTTTTTGGGTGACAGGATATGATGGAGAACCCCTTCGAACTTTTCAAGGGTGTCACCACACAGGGCATAATAGGTATTTTTCCCTGACTTCCGGCTTGTGCAGATACCGCACGCAAGAAGTACCTTCATATCGTGGGACAAGGTGGGCTGGGTAACGGAAAAATAATCAAGCAGGTCGCAGGCACAGCGCTCGCCGCAGGAAAGCATATCGACAATGGCAAGGCGTTTGGGATCGGACAGGGCTTTCAAAAAGCGGGCCAAGTCTTGGTAGCTGTCATTCATTTGCAGCCTCCTACATATAGAATTTTTTCTATATGATTCTACAACCGCTTTTCTTTCCTGTCAACAGAAAAACAGGGAGATTTTATCAGCACCATCAAGTCCCCGTGGTATAATATGAAATAGCAGTGACATTTACTTGATAAGGACTGATCACTATGTTATCACTTGATTTTTTGCGCAGTGAAGGCGTCGAGGAAAGCCTCATCAAAGACCTTGAAGCCTATCGCGGCAAGTTTCCTGTAACAGAAGCGGATAAGGACCGTGTGCCCATGCCCCATTTTCCTTTTTTTGGCAAGGAAGTCTGGGAAGACGCCCTTTCTGCCCTCTTATGTGGGCAGAATTTGCTCCTTGTAGGCCCCAAGGCAACGGGCAAAAACGTTCTTGCTGAAAATCTGGCCCAAGTATTTTCCCGCCCCATGTGGAACATTTCCTTCCATATCAACATGGACGCATCAGCCATGCTGGGCACCGATACCTTTAAAAACGGGGAAGTCCAGTTCCGTCCCGGTCCGGTCTATGAATGCGCTACGAGGGGCGGCTTCGGCGTTTTTGACGAAATCAATATGGCCCGCAACGAAGCCATGGCAGTACTTCATTCCCTCCTCGACTACCGCCGCCGCATCGACATTCCGGGCTATCGCATGATTGAAGTCGACCCGGCGTGCCGCTTCATTGCAACCATGAACTACGGATACTCAGGCACGCGGGAAATGAACGAGGCCCTCATGAGCCGTTTTACGGTCATCCAGCTGCCGCCCATCAAGGAAAAGCCGCTGGCCCGTCTCTTACGGACAGAATTCCCGACCATGAAGGATACGGCCTGCGATGCCTTTGTGCAGATTTTCCTTGATTTGGAGAAAAAATGCAGTGAAGCGGAAATTTCCGATAAGGCCCTTGACCTGCGCGGTCTCCTTGACGCCCTCCATCTCATGAAACGAGGTCTTGAAGCTCACCGGGCCCTCAAAATGGGTATCATCAACAAATCCTTTGACGAATATGAGCCAGCCCTCATCCTCGATGTAATCAACCTCCACATTCCAGGATCCTATGGCAGACGTGATATTTTCAGTGACTAAGAAGGTTCACGATGGCAAAGAAAAGATATGACTACCGGCGGAGACGGGCTCTCAACATCGTCTGGGACGTATCCGGAGACTACACTTACGATCCGGATTTTCTTTCTTTTGTCCCTGACACGCACGAACCGAACCTCTACCTCAATGCCGTCATTGGCATTATTCGAAAATATTATGACATGAAGGTCCTGCAAGCACTTTTTGACGAGATGAAGACCGCCGCCCTTGCCGATCTATTCAGTGACCTTTTGTGGCTGGGGCTAGAAGGCTGCGCCTATGTCAAGGAACTCCCCCAGCGCCCTGTCCTTGCCTATCTTCGCAGGCAGCAGGCCCAAAACTATTTTAACGGGCCCCTTTCCATCCGTCATGGCGTGGCCCAAGAAATGCAAGCGGCCCGCTGGCATGAAGTTCTTGGTGAAAAAACCGGCCTTGTGGATCCTTGGGCCAAGGGGCTTTATGAAGGGCTGCGGTTTGACCCGTCATGGACAGCAGAAGAAATTTGCGACCATTTTCGCAAGCTGACAAAAAAGTACTTTGTTTCCCGCTTCCTTGTTCGAGAAAGCTTGGAAAAGGTCATCATCTCAAGCCCTGTAGCCGCCATCTTGAACTTTCTCGTGCCGCAGTTTAAGACGCGGCATGAATCCATCCTGAACTTTCAGGTCGTGCGTCATGATGAGGAAGAAATCGTAAACGGCAAGAAGGAGCGTAATGGCCTCATGGCCCTGATTACCGGCCAAACTGCCGTAAAAAACCACGATTATATTGTCACCTGCTTTGGGGCCTCCCTTTACAGTGCCGATAAGGTCCTTGCGATTGAACGGCAATACTGCACCGGCCCCCATCGGGGCGCCCACCTGCATTTTACGCGGGGGCGCCTCGGGAGCAAAGGAGCAACGGGAGATGCTTCCCAGTGGCTTTTAAATGCCCGCAGACAGCGCGCCCGCAACATCACCTACTACAAAGAAAATAACGAAAAATATCGCAAGAGCATCACCCGTCTTACGGGGCAGCTGCGCACGGCGCTCCAGATGACGCGCATGAAGCTGCCCATTCCAGCAAAAAGCGGAGACCTTGTGCCTGGACTCATCTGGCGGGGACTCTATTTGGACGACAACAGAGTCTTTTATGGTCAGGAAGATGTCTATACCCCAAACTTTACGGTTGACATTATGCTTGACGCCTCAGCGTCGCGCGGCGAATACCAGCGGGTCATTGCAGCCCAGGCCTACGTCATTGCAGAAGCCCTGCGCGCCTGCGGCATTCCTTACCAAATTTATTCCTTCTGTACCCTCCGAGGCTACACAGTCATGACGCTCTACCAAAGCTATGAAGAAAAGAAAAAAAGCACGAGTGTTTTTAGCTATTGTGCCACGGGCTGGAACCGGGACGGTCTTGCCCTGCGCGGCGCCCGCGTCCTCATGGGGGACCTGACAGATGCCAAAAAAATCCTTGTCATGCTGACGGACGCGTCTCCGAATGATGACCATCCCCTTTATACTGGCAAAGGAACCCTTAGCCAGCACGAATACCGGGACGAGCGGGCCGTTGATGACACGGCGGCCGAAGCCGCGTCCCTGCGCCGCGACGGCGTGCGCATCGTGGGCCTCATCAACGACGAAATTGCAGGCTCCATGGAAGATGCCCAAAAAATCTTTGGTAAGGACCTGGTGCGCGTAAAGACCCTTGACAAGATGGCAGAAAGCGTGGGGAAGGCCCTGTGCCACCAGATTTCGACTTTCTAAAGGGGCGCCTGACTTGACAATGTTATGTAAAAGGACTATGCTTACAAGGCAAACAGAATATTTGGGGAGCTTTTTGCTGAGAGGAAGTTCGACTTCGACCCACAACCTGATTTGGATAATGCCAACGTAGGGATGACGCAATTGACAGGCGGGGATCGAAAAGGTCCCCGCTATTTTGTTTGAAAAAATTCATAGGCTGAGACTGAACCAAAAGGTTCACGAAGGGGGGCACCACCTCGGGTGCCAACTTTCGTGGACCTTTTTTGCCGTTTCAGCAAAAAGGAGGAAGGAAGAAATGGAAATCATGGTAAATGGCAAGGCCTGCACCCTAAAAGAAGGCGCCACTGTTACGGACGCCTTGAAGGCCCTAGGCGCCGTACCTATCTACACGGCCGTAGAAGTGGACGGCAGACTTGTGCCAAAAGAAGATTGGGACGCCATGGCGCTCAAAAAGGACATGCGACTGGAGGTGGTGAGCTTTGTTGGCGGCGGCTGAAAAAACGGCAGTTCTCACCCCTTGGAATACATCGGATCCAGTGGCAGGCGCCATTTATAGCGCCCTTTGCGAGCGCCATGGGAAAAAGGTCCAGGAAAAACTGGACGCTGGCTTTGTCACCATCTGCGGTCTCGGTGGCCTTGGCTCCAATATCGCCGTGAGTCTTGCCCGCATCGGGGTAGGCCATCTGCGCCTTGTCGATTTTGATAACGTGGACTGGACAAACCTCAACCGCCAGTCTTATTTTGTGGAGCACGTGGGCGTCAAAAAAACGGACGCCCTCAAAGGATTCCTCATGAAGATCAATCCTTTCCTTACCTATGAAACCGTCACGGCCCGCGTCACCCCGAAAAACCTTGCATCCTGCGTCGGGGACGCGACCATCATCTGTGAAGCCTTTGATAAGGCGAACCAAAAGGCCATGCTGGCCCGTGAAGTGCGCTGCCAAAAACCGGACGCTTATCTTGTAAGCGGCTCCGGCATGGCGGGCTTCGGGAAAACAGGACTCATGAAAGTGCGGGAAGTGAGCCCCCATTTTTATCTTTGCGGCGACAGTGTCTCGGCCCCTAAACCCGGTGCTGGACTCATGGCGCCCCGCGTTGCCATCTGCAGTGCCATGATGGCAAACGTCGTCACGTGGCTGCTGCTTGGAAAAAACGGCGCCTATTAAGCGCCGCACCTTTTAAAAGAATACGGAGGAATTTAGCATGAAAGAAAACGATACTTGGACCTTGGATGGACACACCTTTTCGTCCCGCTTTATTCTAGGGTCGGGGAAATTTTCCCTGCCCCTTATCGAAGCGGCCATCAAAGGGGCCGGTGCGGAAATGGTGACCCTTGCCCTGCGCCGCGTCAATACAGGCGGCAAGGCCAACATCATGGACTATATTTCCAAATCGGTGACAGTCCTTCCCAACACATCAGGTGCCCGAAACGCTGACGAAGCCGTACGCATCGCCCGTCTTTCCCGAGAAATCTGCCATACGCCCTTTATCAAGATCGAGATCATGAAGGATTCGCGTTACCTCCTTCCTGACAACGCAGAAACCATCAAGGCCACGGAGACTCTTGCAAAGGAGGGTTTTGTCGTCATGCCCTATATGTTCCCGGACCTTACAGCGGCCCGCGCCATGAAAGATGCCGGCGCAAGCTGCATCATGCCCCTTGCCGCCCCCATTGGGTCCAATAAAGGCCTTGTCAATAAGGAATGGATTAACATCCTGCTTGATGAAATTGACCTTCCCATCATCGTTGATGCAGGCATCGGAAAGCCGTCCGAAGCCTGCGCCGCCATGGAAATGGGCGTAACAGCCATCATGGCCAATACGGCCATTGCCACAAGCGGAAACCTCGTCCAAATGGCAGAAGCCTTCCGCCTTGCCATTGAAGCGGGCCGCACAGCCTATCTTGCGGGGCTTGGCCGCGTCCTTCAAAAAGGGGCCGACCCCTCGAGTCCCTTGACGGGATTTTTGCGGGACGAAGACTAGGAGGCGATGACCATGACAGAAGAAAAGATCAACCCCACCATTGTGACGGAAGAAGCCAAAAAGACCCTTGCCTCCTCTATCAAGGACCCCATGACCTACGAGCCCGGCATGGACCAGCTGCCATCCACCATGCTGGAAGATGTGGAGCGCCTCATGAAAGAATTTGAAGAGCAGACCTACTCGGCAAGTGACGTCAAAGCGGCCCTTAGAAAGGACGTCCTTTCGCCCCATGATTTCGGAGCCCTCCTCTCGCCTGCGGCAAGGCCCTACCTTGAAGCCATGGCGCAAAAGGCCAAAGCCGTTAGGGACCGCTATTTCGGCAATAGTGTTGCTCTTTTTACGCCCCTATATCTAGCAAACTACTGCGAAAATTACTGCATCTACTGCGGCTTCAACTGCCACAACAAGATTCACCGGGCCCGTCTTGACCTTGCCCAGATGGAAGAAGAAATGAAGGCCATTGCCGCCACAGGTCTTGAGGAAATCCTCATGCTCACAGGCGAAAGCAGCCACATGTCCCCCGTTTCCTATATTGGAGAAGCGTGCAAGATGGCACGCCGCTACTTCCGCGTTGTCGGTCTTGAAATCTATCCCGTGAACCAAAAAGACTACGAATACCTGCACCAATGCGGCTGCGACTTTGTGACCGTTTTCCAGGAAACCTACGACCATGACCTTTATGGCAAGCTGCACCTTGCGGGCAATAAACGGGTCTTCCCCTACCGCTTCTATACGCAGGAACGGGCCCTTTTAGGCGGCATGCGCGGCGTTGGTCTCGGCGCGCTCCTGGGTCTTTCAGACTTTCGCCGCGACGCCTTTGCTACAGGCCTTCATGGCTACCTCCTGCAGCGCAAGTATCCCCATGCGGAAATCGCCTTTTCCTGCCCTCGCCTGCGCCCCATCAAGGGCAATACGACCATTTACCCCATGGGCGTCGGCGAAGCGGAACTCCTCCAGATTTGCTGTGCCTACCGTCTCTTGATGCCGAGTTCGGCCCTCACGGTCTCAACGCGTGAAGTGCCCCGCGTCAGGGATCACCTCATGCAGATTGCGGCCACAAAGATTTCCGCCGGCGTGAGCACGGGCATTGGTGCCCACAGCCACCAAAAAGAAGAAGGGGACGACCAGTTTGAGATTGCCGACCACCGCTCCGTAGACGCCGTCTTTAACGACCTTGTATCAGAAGGGATGCAGCCCGTCATGGCGGACGCGATTTTCCTATGAACACGTCCTTTCCCTACGTCCTTGTGACGGACCGCATGATTTATCCCGAGCCCTTGATTCCTTATCTAAAAAAACGCATCCCTGACCTTTCACCATTCCCGTCGGCCCTCATCCTTCGCGAAAAAGATCTATCAAAAGAGGCGTACGAGGACCTATTTAAGGAAACGGCTCATCTCTGCAAAGCCTGGAAGCTTCCGCTCCTTGCGCATAATCATCCGGATCTGGCCCTTGATGATGCAATTGCTGGAGTTCATATGCCCTTACGCAGTTGGACTGCATGGTCAAAGATGCATCCTCAAGAAGCAGGATGCCTATTGGAAAAGGGCAAAACGAAGCTGCCCTATCCCCACGGCGTGGGAATTTCCATACACTTTCTAAGTGAAGTTGAAACAGCCCTTCAATCAGGAGCCTCCTACTTGATTGTAAGCCCCCTCTTTCCGACCTCCTGCAAACCCAACAATCTTCCCCTCGGATTAACGCCTCTCCCCAACTTCATACACTCTTCCCCCCTGCCTATCTATGTCTTAGGAGGCCTTTCCTGGCCCGATCCAAGGGCATCCCTTCTGGAGGCTCTTGGCGTCCGTGGAGCCGTGATTCGAAGTGCCATTGTTTAACAGGAATCCGTCCCAATGTTTCATTTTAATCCTCATTTTATGGTAAATACTCATTATTTTATTTACATTCAATAATAATTATCTTTTAAATTATTTTTTTCATTTATCTGTGGTATAATGAAGGGCATATACGATTTCATCAAATATTCACATTATTAAATAGAAAAGAGAGGAAGTAACATGAAACATCGCGGTTCTTTTCGATCTGCAGCAAGTGCGCTAGGCGTGCTGCTCTATGTGCTATCGTTATCACCGGCAGCATCAGCTGAAGTGCTTACCATAGGATCTGATTCAGAAATGACCTATGCGGAAGATACAGTCTTCGAAAATGCTTCCAGCGAATCGACTCTTTCCATGGGGAGCGGGAACACATGGGATAACGATAGCTCGGAGCAAGTGACCATTACAAATGCGGACGGAAGCTTTGCTGTTAAGGGTCCGCGGGCTGGGATTTATGTGCCAAGCGGCAAGACGCTCACCATGAAAGCCCAGGAACTGACCCTTTCTTCCACCACCAACACTCAGCTCATTGATGATTCTAATTGGTTTTTCACCCCTCTCCAAGCAGCCGGCCTTTACGCGGAAGGGGGAAACGTGACTCTGGAAGGAGAAAAAGGGATTACCCTGCAAGGATTCAACCATGGCCTTTATGCGAGTGGACCCAGCGACAATAACGATACAGGATTTTTTCCCGATGCGAGCGATGATTCTGATGGCTTTTGGGAAAGCGAACTTCCTTATGACCCAACCAATCCGGATATGCCACCCAGTGGAATCAATACGGATGAACGCACCCAGATTACCCTTACAACAAAGGGCAGCAACACAATCACAGCCACGGCAGGCAATGCTCTGCAGAATCAAAACCCCTACGGTATTTCAGGCATCCAGACCCTCCTCGGTGCTGATGTAACGCTTTCGGCAGGAAAAGACAATCTCATTTCTGTCAATTCAAACGATGCCTTCAGCAGCGGCATCAGTGTCGGGACAATAGCAAGTGGGGGAGAAGCCGGCCCGGCCTTTGGGACCGTCACCCTCACAGCTGGTGGCAATAACCAAGTCACCGGAGCTACCTATGGCATCCGCGGGAGTGGCTATAGCAGCATCGATGTGACGGCGGAAAGCAGCCCTATCACATCTTACCTTGCCGGGAAAGTCATTCTTAAAGCAGAGGGCGACAATATCATTGATGCGAAACAGACGGCTGTCAACCTATGGAATGGCATGGAAGCCAGTCTATCCGCAAAAGGGACCAACGTCATCTCCGCTGAAAATAGCACAGGGGCCCAGCTGAGCACGGACGCCAAGCTGACCCTCACGGGAAGCACAAAAATTACAGCCCCTCTCTATGGCATCATGACGCGGAACGCGTCCCAAACAAGCGTTGATGCTCAGGGCGGCACCCTTACAATTGCGACGAGCACAGAGCCTATCATGGCTAAGATGACAGATGATGCCACAGGTGAGGAATTTGAGGCCGTGGTGGCGCGTCCTATTGCGGCGGCGTCCCTTACGGGCAGTCAGACAGAAATCAAGAATGCCTCCCTTTCCGTAAAAAGTAGTATTGCCTTCCTGGCAGCCCATGCCGTGGATACGTCCAATGTAGACCCAGGTGTGCCCGATCCCTTTCAGGAAGGAGATGCCAGTGGCTCCGGTCAGTCAGTTCCCGGATGGGACGGAACTGGAGATGATTCCACGGGCGGATTTCCTTCGTCTAGTGAAAATTTGTTTGTCGCAGAAAATGAGACGGCCTCCGAATCAGCTAAATCAAGCGATGGGAGCACCCTTTCTGTAATCTACGGAAAAGGGAGTTCTGTAGAGGGCCATCTTCTCGCCTACGACAAGGGCACCATCATGATGGCACCCACAGATGGTGCAACCCTCACCCTTACGGGCAACTTGTATGCCTATGGAGAGGATGCCTCCGTTGGCAGCGACTTTGGAAATATAACACGGATTTTCCCGACGGACCCTGAGGCAGCCCTTCCGGGCGGGACAATTTCCCTTACGCTCAGTGACGGCTCCCTTTTTACGGGGCAAGCCGATACGGGGCTTCTAAATGAGCGCATCATGGCGGCCTCCATGTCAGAAGAAAGCCTCCTTTCAGGAGAAGATATCATTCCTCCTCCCCTGCCGGGAATAGGAGCCATTGATCTCACCCTTGACGCCGGCAGTACATGGAACATGACGGAGGCTTCTGCCGTAACGATCCTTTCGGGCGACGGCGGGGTCGTGCAGTATCAAAGCGGTGGAGATTCCCTTGAAATCGGAACCCTTTCGGGGAGTCACACCTTTGCCATGGACCTTGATGCCGATGACGGCAGCCAAAGCGATATGCTCTACGTCGAGAACGGAACCAGTGATAAACAGACCCTCGCCATTAAAAACATCAGCACCTTGGATAAGGAGATGGAACCGGGTGACGCCGTTCGTTTTGCAACAGTAAAGAATCCGGGCTTTGGTTTTGGCAGCGGCACACTCGTCGCCGCCCTTTCTTCCGGCATTTATAACAACCTCTACAAGACGGAATACCGTTCCCTTTCGTCCGGCGCCTTGAATACGGCTGCCTACAATAACGACCGAAACGGCGGTTCGACCTACTCTGTTTCTCAGGAAGTCGGTCCTCTAAATTTCGCAAAACCCGGTACGGAAAATGTGGAAGCCCTCTATAATGGGGACAGCGCCGTCAATATCTATGTCGTCAAGAGCCGCGAGCACAATGAAGGCGCAAAGACACCCTCCCGTCTAGCAGATCTTTCTTGGCGCTACCTCACCGACCTGGATACCTTTACCAATCGGAGCGGTCACACGCAGTACTTCACGCCAGACGCTGACGAAGGGGCTTGGATTCGTTTCCGTTACCGCAATCTTGGCATTGATGGGACGGGCGAACTTGACGGCAACACCTATGAACTTGGCTATACAACAGTCTTACGGAACCAGGAGCCTCATAAGCATCGTTTGAGTACCTCTGTGGCCTACACCAAAAATGAAGGTCACTTTGAAGGAACCAGCGGAAACCTAGGGCTTCGTGATACCGCCATCAGCGTTTATGATACCCATGTGTACACCCCGACAGAGCTCACCAGGAAAGCCGACTGGAAAAAAGGCACCTACAGTTACTGGGACAGCTATCTCAAATACCATTATGGCAAGGAAGACTACAGTGTCACTGATGCAATAACAGGCACAGGCTATGCAGCCGATTACACCAGACATTCAGTCAATCTTTCTACCGAATACGGGCGGGTCAACAAGCTCTCAAAAGACTGGAGCGTCGTTCCGCAAGCCCAGGTCCAGGTTTCTTACCTCGGAGGGGTTGATACCGTGGATTCCCAAGGGATTTCCCTCTCCGCGGACCACAGCTGGAGCCTCGTGGGGCGCCTCGGCTTTGACCTCGTAAAGCACCTTGACCCGAAACTTGACAGCAAATGCTATTTCAAGGCGTCCCTGCTCCACGAATTCCTCGATGGAGATGATGTAACAGCGGCATATGGCACCGACCGTTATATCACAACAAATGATCAAAAAGGAACCTGGGGCGTTATCGGCCTTGGCTACAGCGTCAAGACCGGAGATAAACAGTCCATGTACTTTGATATGGAACGCTACGTTGGTCATGACTTTCATCGCACCTACAGCCTGCGAGCTGGATTCAATTGGAAGTTCTGACTACTTCCTTACAAGAAATCTTTCGGAGGTCTTCTCCCTTACATTCAGGGGGAAGGCCTCTTTTTTGCCTTGAAAAAAGCACTGTAGTATAATGACAGCATCAAGTCTAGGGAGAAGCGCCATGGATACTCATCTTATTGAACATATTATCAAGATTGCCGAGGAAAAAAGCATCACCAAGGCGGCGGAAAAGCTTTATCTCACCCAGTCCGCCCTGAATCAGCAGCTCCTCAAGCTAGAGCGGGAGCTCGGGATACCCCTCTTTCGCCGCGCCAAAACGGAAATGATTCCCACCCAGGCTGGCGAAATCTATCTTAAAGGCGCGCGGGAGATCCTCCGCACCAAAAGCAGGACCTATGCCGAAATCAGCGACCTTACGGGCAGCTATAAAGGGACCCTTTCCATTGGCATGACTCCGGTCCGCGGTCCCGACATGTTCGTCCACGTCTATCCGCGCTTTCACAAAAAATATCCCCTCATGGCCGTCGTCCCTTATGAGCTCAATATTTACCGCATGCAGCCCCTCATTGCCCGTGGAGACATCGATTTTGGCTTTATGACCCTCTTTCCAGATCAAGAAACCCCGGATGCTTACGAGACCCTTTTTGAAGAGGAAATCCTGCTTGCCGTACCCGCTTTTCTTGAAGTTGCAGGCATCCTGAAGCCAAAAGAAAGCGTGTATCCCCGGCTTCCCCTATCCGAACTGGCAGATTATCCTTTTATCCTTCTACGAAAGGAAACAACCATGCGTCCCTCTATCGACGCCGCCTTCCGGGAAAGCGGAATTGCGCCCCATGTCCTATTTGAAACGCAGAACCCCTCCACCATCCTCGAAATGGTCAGGGCCGGCATTTCCTGCGGCATCGTCGCCGAATCGACAGCCCGTCACTTCACCAAAGGCATCCGCTATTTTTCCTTTGAAGCACCCCTGCGCTGGTCCATGACGGCAAGCTACCAAAAAGGAACGGCCTTAAGCCGCGCTGCCCGCGACTTCATCGACATGGCCGCAGCCTACTGGAAAAAGCCCCATAGTTACCGAAAAAATGACGAAAGAAAAGAACGAAAAAACGATGAACGATAAAAAGATTGCCCTTCGCTTTGCTAAAAAGAACGGCTTTTCCATTGTCGCTAGCAAGAAAGATGACGCAGGACAAGTCTACTTTGAAGCCTATGCCCTGGACGGGCCGGAATGCAGCCTTGTGATCACGCCCCAAAAAATTGTAGTGACAGAGGGGAAGGCCGCATGGATGGAGAAATAGAAAGAAGTACTTCCTGGATGATTTACTATACAAGAAGTACTTCTTTTTTATCCTTTTAAGAGGTGGGTAACAGCCGGATTGGAAAAATAGGAAAAAATCAGTTCCTTGAGAAGTTTTTCCACATCGTGCAGATTCCAATTCTTCCGTTCTGCATAAATAAAATTGCGAGTTGTTTGTGGGATTAAGGAATAGTACCTGATTTTTCCTTCGTCCTCAGCACAAGACCTGCCCAAGAAAGTCACACCGATGCCCATTGCGACCATAGCCTGCATAGTTTGTACGCTATTTGTCTCAAACATCGTATTCGGAATAAATTCGTAATCAAGGAAGATGCGATCAATACATTCCCTCAGCGTGGATCCACGCTTACTGAGAAGAAAATTTTCATTCTTCAGCTCATCAAACATCATATCCCATGAAATAGCTGCCTGAGGATGACGCCTTGCAAAAGGATGACTGCGAGGAACGGCCAAGAGAATCTCCTCTTCACCCAAAATTGTAACTGAATCAAGGAGCAATGCTTTCATATCTGCAATAGCCATGACGGCACAATCCAAGTTTTCCTCTTGGAGCATACCCACAAGCTGGGTAAGCGTACCTTCCGTTATTTCTATGGTTACTTCTGGATAAGCTTCTTTAACTTGGGGAATGATAACTGTCAGCATCTTGAGACCCAACTGACTGGTCACACCGAGAGTAATGTGTCCTTTATTATGAACAGACTGAATTTCCTGGTATAGATTTTTCTTGATCTGAAGAACCTTTTTTGCGGCCTCAACGTATAATTCACCTGCTGCAGTCAAGATCAGCTTATTATGAGTCCTTTCAAACAAAGCTGTCCCCAATTCCTGTTCCAGTTTTGCAATATATTGACTTAAGGAAGATTGAGATACGTAGAGTTCCTCTGCAGCCTTAGTCATATTTTGTTTTCTTGCGATAGCAAGTACATATTCCAAATGTCTTGTATCCATTGTGAAACTCCTGCCTTATTTTCCGCTCTGAAACTGCCATTACAAAAACCGATTGGATAAATCATTATTACATATTGGAGCTTTGATTTCAAATTCGATAAGATGGAGATGAAAAAATAACTGAAGGAGGCAACATAATGACTACACCTAAAGTTACCGAAATGAAAGTCATTCCTGTTGCAGGATATGACAGCATGGAAATGACGCTAAGCGGCGCCCATGCTCCATTTTTCACCCGCAATATCGTCATTTTAAAAGACTCTGCCAACCATACCGGGATTGGAGAAATTCATGGTGGTGAATATACCAAGGAATGCTTGGAAAGCTATATTCCCCTTGTTGTTGGGGAAGAAATCGGGAAGTACAGATCCATTCTCGGCCGTATCCATCGCGGAGGCAAAAAGGCATCCGAAGATGATGGAGAGGGCATCCAGACTCTTGATATTTCCAAGCTAAAATTTGTTGTCCGTGCTGAGTGGGCCCTTGAATGCGCCCTTCTTGACCTTCTGGGGCAGCACTTGGGCGTTCCCATGTGTGAACTTCTTGCAGAAGGTAAGCAGCGTGACAAGGTCGAAATGCTGGGCTATCTTTTCTACGTGTCAGACAAAAACAAAACGGATCTCCCCTATCTTGATGAATCAAAGAGTACTGATCCATGGTTCCGTTATCGTCGTGAGGAAATCCTGACCCATGACCGAATTGTGGAAGAGGCTCAGATTCTCCAAGAAAAATATGGATTCAAGGCTTTCAAACTAAAGGGCGGCGTCCTTGATGGTGCCTACGAAATGGATACGTGCCGAGCTCTTAAGAAAGCTTTCCCTGATGCAAGAATCAACATCGATCCCAATGGTTGCTGGAGCCTTGAAGAAGCCATTGCACTTTGCAAACCAATGGAAAATGTGCTGAGCTATATTGAAGACCCGACAGGACCGCAAGCAGGTTTTTCTAGCCGTGAAGTGATGGCCGAATTCAAAAATGCCGTCCATCTTCCGGTTGCCACCAATATGATTGCTACGAATTGGCGACAGTTCTACCATGCAGCAGCCTTAAAAGCAGTCGATATCGTCCTTGCCGATCCGCATTTCTGGGGAATGGAAGGCAGTCTGCGCATGGCAGCCCTGCTCAAGGACTGGGGACTTACTTGGGGAAGCCATTCCAACAATCATTTCGATATTACACTTGCAACCTTTGCCCAAGTTGGTGCGGCAGCTCCGGGAAATCCAACGGCTCTCGATACGCATTGGATCTGGCAGGATGGTCAGAATCTCCTTAAAGATACACCACAAATCAAAGATGGCTATCTTGAAGTTCCTGATAAACCAGGTCTTGGTGTTACACTCGATATGGATAAGGTTATGAAGGCCAATAAACTCTACAATGCCATGCCCAGTCATGACCGCAATGATGCTATGGCCATGCAGTATCTCATTCCAAATTGGAAATATGACTGCAATAAGCCCTGCCTCATCCGCTGATTCCAAAAAGGAAGCCCTTTTCTCTCATAGGAAAGGGCTTTTTTATACACATGATTTCTTCTTGAATAATGATAAAGGGGAGCCCCGGAAGGAGGATCCCCCTTTATCATATATGGAATTCTATAGGAGATAAGAGGCACTCTTTATTCCTCGTCCACTTTACGTTCACCACGGGATTCCTTGTAAATGGACCAGAGAAGAATCGCAACAGCAATAAAGAAGAAGGTATCAAAAATCGGGCGATTAAAGAATGCCATAAATGACTTATACTGCATGATGCCGCGTCTCAAATAGGTTTCGACCATACCGCCGACGAGGAAGCAAAGAACAAAGGGCGTCGTTTTGAGTCCCAGTTTGTGGTACAGATAGCCAATCACACCAAACAACAGGGTTGATTGGACGTCGAAAACACGACTGTTGGCAGCATAAGCACCAACGCAGCAGAGCACGAGGATGCAGGGCATCAGGATATATTTAGGAATCTTGAGGAGTTTCACAAAAAAACGAATGCCGAGGCTTTCCACAATGAGCATAATCGTAATGCAAACGACACAGGCTGCAAAAATGCCATAAACAACGTCCGCATTTTTTACAAATAGGAGCGGGCCCGCAGATAAGCCATGGATCAAAAAGCCACCGAGCATCATAGCCGTAACACCATCACCAGGAATCCCTAGGACAAGGAGCGGAATGAGGGCCCCGCCAATAGTCGCGTTATTTGCCGTTTCCGTAGCAACAACCCCATCTGGGCATCCCGTACCAAACTTTTCAGGATATTTTGATGCTTTTTTCGCCATGACATAGGACAGCATTCCGGAAGTAGAACCACCAATACCAGGAAGGATACCAATACCAAGACCAATTAATGCAGAACGGAAAGCATTCGGAATCTGATATTTAAATTCAGCCCAGCTAAGTCCCAGAATACGGCCCAAAATGCCATGACCTTCCTCTTCCATTTGAATCAACTGAACCTGTTCACCCTTATCCTTTTGTTCAGAAGTGATCAAGATTTCAGAAATGGCAAATATACCGATCAAAGTAGAAAGGGTATCGAATCCAGCCATCATGTTCACATTGCCAAAAGTAAAACGAATGGTTCCGTCAATGGGTGCCAGACCAACCATGGTGAACATCAGGCCAAAGAAGCCACTTAGAAGCCCACGAAGTAAATCACCACTCGAAAGGACAGCAACCATGACAAGAGCAAAGAAACAAATTCCAAAGTTTTCAGCCGGCGTAAACTTAAGTGCAATAGCAGCCAGTTTCGGCGCAAAAAAGGTCAAAATAATGAAAGAAAATACAGAACCTACAAAAGAAAAGACAATCCCATAATGCAGGGCTTTTCCGGCCTTGCCATTCATGGCCATAGGATGACCGTCAAAACAGGTAGCAATTGATGAAGCCGTACCAGGCATATTGAGCAAGATGGCAGAAATAAGACCGCCTGAAATTCCGCCAATATACACGGCAACGAGCATATTCATCCCAAGAACTGCTTTCATGCTGAAGGTCAGCGGCAAAATAAGGGCAACAGCCATAGCGGCCGAAAGACCCGGAATAGACCCGAAGATGATACCGATGATAACACCGGCGAGCATGAACAGTAACGAAACAGGTTGACAAACACTTAATAAAGCTTGTCCAAATTGGGTAAATGCATCCATCTTTATTTCCCTCCTCTTGCTTAGAACTGAATCAATCCAGCGGGCAGCACAATCTCGAAAGCATAACGGAACAGGAAATAAACTGCAAACGTGAAAATAATGTCAGTAATCAAAAGTTCAATAATCCGTTTTTTTGTTCTTTCCTGCTTCGGAGCAAGTATAATGAACTGAGGGAGCAAATAAATCAAGGTCGCCGCAATAAACCCAATAGGCTGGAAAATGAAGACGTAGACAAGAATCAGAAGCAGACTGCAAAGCATCTTGCGATAGTCAAATTCTTTCGCTGCAGTTTCCGGTTCTTCTGTTTTCTTTATTGTCCGATAGATGGTTTTAACCAGCAAAAGCGCAGCCAGTATAAAGGTAATGAGACTAATGATTTTCGGCATAAAATCCGGTCCAATAGCCATAATCTTTGATTTTGGGAGCGCTGCTGCCATAAAATACATGGCGACAGAAATTAGCATAAAAAATATGGACGTAACATAGTCCCCATATTTTTTCCAAAACATAAACGGTTCACCTTACCTCTCAGCAAAATGCAGAGACCGTAGAAAGCCACAATCCTTTCTATTTCGGTTCTCTCTTATTTGATAAAAAAGATGCTACTTTTCAAGGCAGCATCTTTTTTACCGAACTTATGGAATCACCTTTACCGTAAAAATTTATTTCTTGCCAAGCTCATCAGCAATTTTCTTCAGGGTTTCATACGTTTCTTTTTCCGTTTTTTCAGTATCGGCCGGGCTCTTATACTGTGGCATGATGCTCAGGTTATCCAAAGCTTTTTTGACGTTAGCGTCATCAAGAAGTTCTTTAGTCAGCTTATCAAACCAAGCAATAACATTGTCAGGCGTATCCTTCGGGAAATAGAACTTAAAGGTTTGGTTCGGATACACAAGATCAACACCTTGTTCCTTCAAAGTTGGGAAATTTTTGATCAGGTCATATCTTTTATCGGTAGGTGCACCAAGCATCGTGAATTTACCAGAAGAGACATAGTCCTTCGTATTAACATAAGCACCAGGCATCAAATCAATCTGGCCGGAAAGCATGGCCGTGATTTTATCGGCATTAGATCCTGCATCAACAAGATCAAGCTTAATATCAGCAGCTTTTTCGAAGGCAAGCAGTTCGTAGTAAGTATAAGCACCAACTTCTGTGCAGGCTTTCAATTTACCAGGATTGGCTTTTGCCTGAGCAATGAAGTCTTTAAGATCCTTGTATTTGCCATTCAGGACATAAAACTGTTGGGCAGGTTCCATAGCAAAGGAAGGCCCCAGTTTAAAAGCACTGTAGTTGAAATCTGTTACGCCAGCAACATTTGCCACATTGACAAGTTCATGGCCATAAAGAACAGTTGTACCATCCGGTTTTGCTGCACGGACCTGGTTCGAAGCAACAGAACCTGCAGCACCTTTGGCGTTAACGACGACAAAGTCATATCCCGTTTTTTCTTTAGCAAATTTTGCAAAAACACGGGCAGAAAGATCCGTATCTCCCCCTGCACCGGCAGGAATGACTATAGAGATGGCACCTTTTGGCTTCCATTCACCGCCATTTGCGCTCTTTTTCTCATCCTTAGCGCCGCCGCAACCGGCCGCCAAGAGAGTAAGCGCACACAGAACACCCGCAATCAAACCTTTCTTTTTCATACGTATCCTCTCCTATAAGAATATTCCCTCATGGTGGACAATTCCACCACAATAAGCCGATTTGAATAGTACCTAGACTCTGAAAAATCTGTCTATTCTTTACAGTTTTTATTTTATCATGCATCTAGTCGAAATAAAACTTATAAAAATCAATTCTTTTTCTTAGAAAAACTGATTATATTATTGCTTATTTCCTATATTATAGTAGTAGAATGATATTTTTATCATGATAAGTCTTATTTGCACTTTTCTGCACATTTTGATATCTTATAGATATGAGGCAATCCCTCACCCATATCTACCCTCACATAGATATGGAAAAGACCTTTCGAGTTTGATCTGCCATTCTCGAAAGGTCTTTTAATATGCATTATTTTAGATAGCCAGGACTTTCAGTTAAAAATATCTTTTCTAATTTTTGACCATACTGATCCATCAAACGGATAAGATCATATATTGATTTGCTGAGTTTATAGTCTTTCCTGTGGACGATAGAGACACTCCACACGGGATTATCAAGCAGGCGAAACCATGCACAATCATCGCGATATGGACTAGATAAGACACGAGAATGCGGGAGGATTGTACAGGAAAGCCCCTTACCCACAATTTGTGTGAGTGCTGTATTGATTGCCGTTTCAAGCATAATGATAGGATGCAGTTGATTTTCCTCAAACATAGGATCAATAACTTCCTTGCGCATGGTAGAATCCTCAAAAATAAGAGAAAATGGCTCATCTTTAAATAGATGGATATCGGTGACTCGGAGCGGCTGGGCAGTTCCAATAGGTACGGCATTTTTAGCCATAGGATGGGTCATTGGAATCCCCAATAGCAAATCTTCCTGATAAACTTCATGAAAGACCAAATCTGGAAAACATTTTGCAGTGTTAATATTGGTCAAGACAATCCCAATATCAAGTTCCCCCTCTTCGATGAGCTGATATTGATCACGTACAATATGTTCTGCCAATTTGCATCGAAGATAAGGGTAATGATGACGAAAAATAGGATAGACAGCCGTAAAAAGATCAATTCCATGTTCATGGGTAAGACCTATGGAAATTTCAGCATGGATATTATTCTTGAGATCACTTAGCTGCATAAGGGTATTACGCTGTATTCGGAGGATTTCCATTGCATTGCGCACATAAATTTTTCCTGCATCAGTAATCCGAAAATGATGATGATCCCGCTCAAAGAGCTTGATTCCAAGATTGCGTTCCAGCTTCAGTAATTGCTGGTTGAGACCGGACTGCGTTAAATAAAGTTTCTCAGCGGCTTTGGAAATGCTCTCACACTTGGCAATCATGACGACGTAATCCAGCATCTTGATATCCATGGAGGATCCTCCTTAATAGTAGTTTTTCTACTTATAAAATAAATTATTATCACCTTCATTTCATTTCGTCAAGCCAGTAAAATGAATCGCAAGAGTTATCGGAATATTTTTTTATTTCATCTCCCTAGGAAAAGGTAAAGAAAGGGGTTTTATCATGAAAGTATTACACTGGCTTGACCGAAATTTCGAGCTCCTGATTTTGGCAATCATGCTCGCTGTCATGTGCGTACTGTCCTTTGCAAATGTTGTCATGCGCTATGGATTCCACCATGCCTTGACTTGGTCAGATGAGGTATGTTGCTACCTGCTTGCACTGTCAGCATTCTTCTGCCTACCTTGCGCCATTCGGAGAGGGGTCAGTCTAAAGGTAGATACCTTTACAAGACTGCTCCCTGAATCAATTCAAAAGTATATTGAAATTCTCATCACCCTTGTCATGATGGGGATTATTTGGTTTCTTTTTCAAGGAACCATTGAACTGATAGGAAAAGCTGATTTGATTCATCAGGCCAGTCCTGCACTCCGGATTCCAGTCGCTTCGCTGTACCGTTTCATGGCCTTAGGCCTTGCACTTGGAATGGTTCGTTACCTTCAGCTTCTATATCGTCTCTTTACAGGAAAAGCGCAAACAGAAGCAGACAACGGAAACGATATGGAAAATGAGAAGGAGGAGATGAACTAATGGGTATCGGGATTTTCTTTCTAGTTCTATTCGTGCTTATCATCGCGGCACTTCCCATTGGAGGCGTTTTTTCCTTTCTCTCCATGTTGCCCCATTTAGCAAATCAAGCCTTTTCCTTTGGTGTAAGTGATGTTGCCCGTGCCATGTTTTCGGGGCTAAACAGCTTCACCCTTCTAGCCGTGCCTATGTTCATGGTCTCCGGTATGATTATGGCAAGGGGCGGTATTTCGAAGAAACTCTTCAATTTCTTTGGTTATTTTATCGGCAATAAAACGGCAGGATTTCCCTGCGCTGTCGTCGTTACCTGTATGTTCTATGCGGCTATTTCCGGATCCTCCCCAGCTACAGTTTCTGCTGTAGGATCCATGACAATTCCATTTCTCGTAGCCAAAGGATACGACAAGATCTTTGCAACTTCAATTGTGACAGTTGCAGGTGGACTTGGAGTCATCATTCCACCGTCCATATCTTACATTGTCTACGCTTCCATCGCCAACTGTTCTCCCTCAAAACTCTTCATTGCCGGAATCATTCCGGGCATCCTCATTGGCGTTGCCCTCATGGTTTATTGCTACATTTACTGCAAGAAGCATGGTGAAGATAAACAAAAACTTCAGGAAAGCTATGCCAAGCTCCACAAAGACGGATTATGGAAGCTCTTTAAAGACAGCTTCTTTGCTCTTATGACACCGGTCATCATTTTGGGAACGATTTATACAGGCATCTGCAGTCCTACTGAAGCTGCTGTAATCAGCGTTTTCTACGGTCTTTTTGTGTGCATCTGTGTCTATCGAACACTTTCTATCAAGGACCTTGGACATGTTTTTATGGAAGGTGCCAAGACATACGTCAATATTCTTTTCGTCATCGCTGCAGCAGCCGCTTTTGCAAAGGTATTGACGCTGCTCCGTTATCCTCAGACCATCAGCCAAGGGGTTCTTGCCCTTTCGGACAATAAGTATGCAGTCCTTCTCATCATGAACCTTGTCATGCTTGTATGCGGCATGTTCATCGACAACATTCCAAATATCATGATTTTAACTCCAATCATGGTTCCAGTCGCTACGGCCTTAGGTGTTGACCCGATTCATTTTGGGATCATCATGACCTGCAACCTAGCTATTGGTATGGTTACTCCTCCCATGGGAATCAATCTTTTTGTTGCATCCGGCATGACAAAAATTCCTATGCTGAGACTTGCCCGTTCCGTCGTTCCCTTCCTCGTTACATTCCTGATTTCCCTAGGTCTAATTACCGCTGTTCCAGGGATTTCTATGGGGCTTGTCAGTGCCCTCTCCAAAGATACTGCAAAAGTTGCAGCAACGACAACACCTGCTTTGGATGCTGATGCCGATTTTTATGGAAAAAACATCAAAGCCTTGGACCCTGCGTCGATTCCTGCAGAATACCATTGGAGAGCCGCCATGACTGTTGCTGACTCATCTATCAACTATAAGATGGTCTCTGAATTTGCGTATTTAATTCACCAAAAATCCGGCGGTAAGATCACGGTTAATATCTATCCAAGCGGTCAGCTGGGCAACACAACGGAATTTACGGAAGCTGTGGTCAGTGGTTCAATAGACATCGGGACAGGAATGACAACAGACCTTGTTGATTTTATCCCCCAATATGCCGTCTTTGACATGCCAAACCTATTTGATGATGTAAAACAAATGAGAGCCGTCCTCAACGGGAATTTTCCTAACATCATGAACCAGTATTGCAATGCGGGCGGCATCCAAATGCTTGGTTACTCTGATGCTGGATTCCGTCAACTCACAACAAACAAGATCGTAAGAAAACTGGATGATCTGAAAGGGCAAAAAATCCGCGTTATGACCAATCCTTACCATCTTGCTTATTGGGATGCCCTAGGTGCAGCAGCAACACCGATGCAGTTCACAGAAGTATTCATGGGACTGCAGCAAGGAACCATTGACGGACAGGAAAACCCTTATATGAACATTGTAGGAAACAATGTTCAGGAAGTGCAGAAATATGTAATCGAAACCAATCATATCGGGCACATCATCACCTTCTTCATGAACAAGGATGTTTATAACTCTCTGCCTGAAAATGTCCGTCAGCTTGTCGATGAATGCGCTGCGGCCGCTACTGCGTATGGCAATACCAAAGCGGATGCCAGCATCAAAGAATATAAACAGATTTGCATTGACGCAGGTGATCAGATTATTACGCTGGATCCCTCTGTCGTAGAAGAAATTCGCCAAAAAGGCAAAGTCGTACAGCAAATGGTCCGGCGCGATGTAGGTAATGAAATTGTTGACCAACTCATGGACGCAATTGCACAAACCAAAAAGCAGTAATTTACAAAAGCCTTGATGCCTGCCATCAAGGCTTTTAGAAAGGATGTACTTTATGAATTTTCTCATCAAGAATGGAGTTTTCTTGGATACAGAAACAGGCACTTGGATTCATTCCAATCTTGCTATCATAGGTGGAAAGATTGCGGAGACGCCACTCCCTCACAAATCGAAAAACTATCGTATCATCGATGCCAAAGATTGTCTCATTACGCCAGGTCTCATTGATTATCACACCCACTACTACGAAGGCGGCAGTGAAAATGGTGTGAATCCAGACGCGACTTCATTCTGCACTGGTATTACAACAGCAGTGGATGCAGGCACAACAGGTGCGGGTGGCTATGAACTTTACTACAAGACCATTATATCGATGTCTGACGTACGGATTCTTAACTGTCTGCTCGTCGCCTCCGGTGGTCAATCCAATAACCGATATCCAGAGAATCTAGACCCCAAATATTTTGATGAAGAAAAGATTATGTCACTATTCAAGAGGTATGGTCATAACCTTGTTGGACTGAAAACAAGACTGTCAAAAAATATTCTCTCTGCAGGAATGGCTCGTATTTCCTTAAAAAAGACCATTGAAATTGCGGATTGCATTGGTACCCGTGTTGTGGTTCACGTCACCGATTCTCCCATTCCCCTTGACGAACTTGCATCGTATCTCCGTCCTGGCGATGTCATCTGCCATATTTTCCACGGAAAGGGTAAACATACCTGTCTAGACAAAGATGGCCATGTTCTCAAAGGCTTATGGGAAGCGCGCCGGCGCGGCGTCCTCTTTGATGCCTGTAATGGAAGAAGCAATTTCGATCTCGTCGTGGCTCAAAAAGCAGTCCAAGAAGGTTTTGTGCCAGACATCATCAGTTCCGATAACAATGCATCCAGTTGGTTTCTTCAACCCCTTCATTCCCTTCCCCGCATTCTCTCAAAATATGTAGATTTCGGGATGAGTTTAGAAAGTGTGCTCTTAACAGCAACAAAGAAACCAGCACATCTCATTGGCCATCCTGAATTAGGAACGCTGAAGGTCGGTACGCCTGCAGATCTTGTAATTTTTAAAGATAAAAGAAAACAAGTCCCCTATGAAGATTGCAATGGTCATACCTTCATTGGCCATCATGTTCTTGTACCTCAAATGACATTTAAAGATGGTCGCTGCGTCTATTGTCAAGCTGACTTCCAATAAGTAAACAAAAGCCTGTGCACTCCAACCTATCAGGAGCTGCCAGGCTTTTGTTTCATCATAGAGAGATTTTTGCAATGCATCGATTACATCAATCCTTCTTGCCTCACAATCCAATATATTTAATTTGAATTTTAGATAATATCATGATATATTATCTTTAAAATTAATTTCCCAGGAGGTGCCATGGATACTGATTTGATTCGTACTTTTTTGACGCTTGCCCAATGCAACAGTTTTTCCACGGCTGCCGAAAAGCTCACCATTTCCCAATCCACGTTGAGTCATCGTCTCCATCAGCTAGAAGAAGAATTGGGAAATATCCTCGTTTGCCGCAGCCGAGGGAAACGGAATTTTCACCTTACTGAAGCAGGGTTGGAGTTTATCCCTCTTGCCGAGGATTGGATGCACCTATCCCGTTCCATCAAGGGGTTTCACCTAGGAAGACGGTCCCAGATGCTGCGTATCGGCAGTATAGAATCCATCAGCATGGTCATGAGCCCGTTTTACAAAAGACTGCTCAATGACAAAGGGGGCTCTTCCCCGCTCCACCTCTTTTACACAACAAGCCCATCCTTTAAACTCTATGATTCCCTGGAAGCCCATCAACTTGACGTGGCTCTGGTCGTAAGGAAGCGGCGCAGTCCCCTTCTTGTAACAGATCCCCTTTTTTCCGAAGAACACTATGTTGTTGGAGATTTTGGAAATCATCCCCAGCCTATTGATCCAACCACTCTCCCACCTGGTCAAGAGCTGCTTGCTGACTGGTCACCAGATTTTGAGCCCTGGCATCAAGAAGTTTTCGGTTCATCGGCAAGTCCCCTTGCCACGGTGGACACATCCCAAGCCCTGCTTTCCCTTTTGGGAAAAGAAACGTGGAGCATTATTCCAGAAGCCTTTGCCCTCTATCTCAAGGACTCTGGAATCTTGGATCGCTTAGGCCTATTTCTCTACGAACTGACTACGCCGCCACCGCGCCGCGTGACGTATAAGGTAACCCATCGGGATCTCGATCCCGTCCGTAAGGAACTGCTAACTTATTTTGAAAAAGAACTGGACCAGTTTGTGTCCGCTACCGGATTTACCCTACGTGCAGGAAACACAAGGAGGAAAAATAATGGAAATTGTTAGAGGCGGTGTTGTTTCAAAACTGCTTGAAGGCGTGCCTATCCCAAAGATGTTCCGGGCAAAGCAAAGCTTTCCCCGGCCTCTCATCAAACGGGAAGATATCCCCGCTGCCGTTTGGCAAGCCATGGAAGGCGAACGTGTAGCTTCACTCATCAAACCAGGTATGAACATTGCCATCACGGCAGGCAGCCGCGGCATTGCCAATGTCGACGTCATCACTAAAGCTATTGTTGATTTCGTAAAGAAAAAGGGTGCTCATCCCTTTATCGTCCCTGCCATGGGAAGCCACGGCGGGGCGACAGCAGAAGGACAGCTCCAGATCCTTGAAGGCTACAACATTACGGAAGAAAGCATGGGTTGCCCTATCCGCTCCTCCATGGAAACCGTCCTTTTGGGAACAAGCGAGCTGGGAAAACCTGTTTACCTAGACAAGATTGCCTATCATTCCGACGGCATCATCGTCTCCTGCCGCGTAAAGCCCCACAATGCCTTTCGCGGCCCCTATGAAAGCGGGTTCTGCAAGATGATGGTTGTTGGCCTCGGCAAACAGGAAGGCGCCGAAAGCGTCCACAGCGACGGCATGGGCGTCATTGCCAAGAATCTTCCAGCAAACGCCAAAGTCATTCTCGATAAAGCCCCCATTCTCATGGGCGTCTGTACCATTGAAAATGCTTACGACGAAACAGCTAGAATTGCAGCGGTTCATCGGGATGACATCCTAACGGAGGAACCGGGGCTTCTTAAAGAAGCCTTTGGCAATATGCCCCGTCTCATCGTTGGTGAATGCGATGTACTCATCGTCGACGAGATTGGGAAGAATTACAGCGGCACCGGCGTTGACCCCAACATTACAGGAACCTTCTCCACGCCTTATGCCCATGGCGGCGTCAACGTGCAGCGGACATGTTTTCTTGATCTAACGGAAGCTTCTCATGGCAACGCCCTCGGGACGGGCCTCGCAAGCTGTATATCTAAGCGCCTCTTTGACAAGATTGACCTGCAGATGATGTATCCCAACACCATTACCAACACGGTCATCCGTTCGGCAGAGCTTCCTATCATCATGGCAACGGACAAGGAAAGCATCCAGTTCTGCATCCGCACGTTAAATGGGGTTGATAAGGTACATGCCCGTGTCATCCGGATTCCCAACAGTCTCCATATCGGAACCATCATGCTTTCCGAAGCCTATTATGCTGATGTCGCAGAAGGCAAATATGAAGGACTGGAAGCCCTAGATACGCCTGAATATATGGAATTTGACGATGAAGGCAACCTTTTGACGAAGATCATCTGATTCTACTAAAAATGGCTCTCTCCTGCATTTCTGTAGGAGAGGGCCATTTGTTATCCTTGCTTCTTTTCCACCCGCTTAGTTGCAATCACGTCAATGCCAAGCCCCAGTACATCTGGAATAAGCACACTTCCTTCTTCGACAGGAGCCTTCACCACCGTCTTCCGGATTTCTTTCATCACGGGGAAAATCATGTTTTTAGGAATCACGCCTTTAGTTCTTACACTCACGAGCGGCAATTCTCCACCTTCAACAAGGACAGAGCTAGCAATACTGCGTTTGGGGGCAATGAGCTCCTGCCGAGCATAGGTTTCCCCCCGCTTACATAGCGCCCCCTCAACGGAAAGGACCTCAATGGTTTCTGCGCTTTTTTCATAGGCGATATGCAGGTCACAGCCATTGGGGCAGACAATACAGGTTAACTCCTTATTCATCAACGCTCACCTCCAAGGACGCTGTTCCAATAATCTGGTTACTCTTAATGGGCAGTTCAATCATATTTGCCGGCAGGGCATTTTTTACAAGCTTTTGGGCAACAACATGATTCCCTTGGCGAACCGTAATTTTGGCATTTTTCTGAGGGCCCCGTACACGAAGGGAAAGGGTTACATCTTCTTTTCCTGTAAGCTTTTGAGGAACCGTGTGTCCCACATTACGGCCCGTTTTGACGTCAATGACAGCCTCATAGCGGCTTCCTTCCAGGTAGCGCTTGATTCCCCGGGCCATAGCTTCTGCTTCCAGGGAGACAAAATCAACCAAGTCATGAACATGTAGGACGTTGCCTGCGGCAAAGATTCCCGGTACGGTCGTTTCAAAGTATTCATCGACAATGGCCCCACTCGTAGCCGGGGTAAGAACAGCGCCTGCACCCAAGGTCAGTTCATTTTCCGGGATCAATCCAACAGAAAGGACAAGGGTGTCACAAGGGATTTCCTCTTCTGTTCCTTCAATCACTTGAAGCTTTTTATCCACTTTGGATACGACAACGCTCGTCACACGATCCGTTCCCTTGATATCTGATATGGTGTATCCCAAGTGCAGGGGAATGTCATAATCGTGGAGACACTGCTCAATATTGCGGGGAAGGCCGCTCGGGATGGGGTTGATCTCGTAGACGCCGATGACATGCGCTCCTTCAAGGGTAAGGCGGCGAGCCATGATAAGGCCAATATCCCCGGACCCTAGGATCACCACTTCTTTGCCAGGCATCCGGTTTTGAAGATTGATATAGGCCTGGGCCACGCCTGCCGTAATGACACCAGCCGGGCGGGTTCCCGGAATAGCAAGGGCTCCTCTTGTCCGTTCCCGGCAGCCCATAGTGAGGACAACCGCTTTTGCTTTAGCAATGATCATGCCCGATTCATGGGCTGCCTGCACCTCATGATCAGGTGTCACGTTAATGACCGTCGTATCCGTCACATAAGGGATCTTCCGTTTTTCCACTTCCTTGATAAAACGGGCTGCATATTCAGGACCGCTTAACGATTCTCCAAACCGTGTGAGGCCAAATCCATCATGGATACACTGTTTGAGTATGCCGCCCAAGGCATGTTCCCGTTCAAGGATCAAAAGATCCGTAATTCCTTCATCATAGAGCTGGACCGCCGCTGCAAGACCAGCTGGGCCGCCGCCGACAATGACGACATCCGTATGCAGCACCTTAGCTTTTTCCGCTTTCATTTCCATCTGCTCCCTCTCATTTCCCGGCTTCATTCCGAACTGTTCCTGTAAAGATCCAGCCGCCTTCACGCTGGTAACGAAGATCTTCCGGAGAAAGCCCCAGTTCCTTTTCGATGAGTTCCGTAATGCGCGTCTGGCAATAACCGCCCTGGCATCTTCCCATCATGGATCGGGTCCGGTTCTTGATTCCCGTCACTGTGTGGACTCCCAAAGGATTATGAAGAGCCGCCAAGACCTCAGCCTTGGTCACGTTTTCACAGCGGCAAAAGATCTGTCCATAGTTTGGATCTTCTCTGATCGCTTCCACCCGTTCTTCCAAGGTCATTTCAGCAAAACGCGGAATCGGTTTGCGGATTGGATCGAAAGCCGCTTTTTTCTTGATGCGGGTTCCTTCATTTTCTTCCGTACCAAGGAGAATGGCTGCCACGCGGCGAGCCAGCGGTGTTGCCGCCGTGACACCAGGAGACTCGATTCCTACAAGGCTGATGGTATGGGGGATCCCTGCATTTGTATCAATCCGGAAATCCAGAGCTTCCTTTGTTGTCGGATTACAGTTGCGCCACCGGATTCCCACAAAATTACGGATGAAATAAGGGCGCGCCATCTTGGGGAACATCTTTTTTCCATCAGTAAAAAGTTTATCCAAACTCTGCTTCTGGTTTGCATAATCCTCGGGGCCTTCCGTATCATACCAATCAGGTCCTACGAGAATATTGCCATCCACCGTAGGCGTTGCGTGCGTCACGAATCCCCCTTGGTCATTTGGAGCTGGATAGACAGGGATCTTGAGAAACTGGCCGGCCTTTTTATCAAGGACGTAATACTCTCCTTTGCATCCATACTGAGGAACATGCGGATAGCCCATCATTTGGCCGATCTTGTTGGCATAGGCACCGGCGCTGTTAATGACCCATCTTGCAAGGAAAATGGCCCGTTCTGTCGTTACCTCATACAAGTCTTCTTTCCCTGATATGGAAGGATTTCGCTTGATAAGAAGAGCCATGTCGGGTGTATCCTTAGCAATCTGCTTAATGCCCGTGACACGGGATCCGAAGTAGAAATGAACGCCATTATGGCAGGCATTTTCAGCAAGTCCAATGGTGTACTGGAAAGGATCCAAGATTCCGGAACTAGGAACATACATGGCAAAATTGCCGCCTGCGTTAGGTTCAATGCGATGCATTTCGTCAGCATCGACCATACGCATACCTTTGACGCCGTTTGCTTCCCCGTTGGCCTTAAAGCGCAGGATATTTTGGCGGTCATGTTCGGTAAATCCAACAACCAATTTTCCCGTTCTCTTAAAAGGCACACCCAGTTCGGAAGCCACTTTATCGAATTCCTGATTGCCTTCTACGGAACACTGGGCCCGCAGCGTCCCCAGTTTATACGTAAACCCACCGTGAAGCATGCCCGTGTTGCGGCTGGAGTTTCCTGTCGCCACATCCAGTTCCTTTTCAAGAACGGCTGTTTTTAGTTCATATCGGGATAGTTCCCTTGCAATGGCGCTTCCTACGACCCCTGCGCCAATGACAATGACATCGTATTGTTCCATTCTTCTTTTTCCTCCTTATTCAAGGTTCCTTTCTAAAATAGCAGGGAAGGCGCTGTTAGGCAAACCACAATCATGAATAACAGCCATAAGGGCCCCCCAATTTTAACGTAATCACTAAATTTATACCCAGCGGGGAGTATCTGCATATTTACAGGCGTCCCGATTGGGGTTGCAATGGCCATATTAGACGCCACAGCTATGAGAATGATAAACGGTACAGGACTGAGCCCCATCTTGAGTGCCAAAGGAATATAAATAGGTGCAAGCATCGCCGAAACCGAAACATTCTGCATAAATAAGGTCAAGAAACTTCCTAAGACAAACATCACACAAATGACGACCGTCAAGGAAGCATTTTCACCTCCGAAAAAATTAAGGATACTACTGGCAATCAGCTCTCCGGCTCCGGTCTTTTCCAATCCCGTTCCCAAAGTGGTAATGGCGCCGACAGTCAGAAGGACACCCCAATTGAGTTCATGCAAGGTTTTCTCAAAAGAAATCGTTTTGGTCATAAAAAGGATCGTCGCGCCAATCAGGGCAACATTTGCAATATTCAAATAGGCACTGAAGGGCCTGAAACCACAAAGGATAAATCCCACAATGCAAATTCCCAACGTAAAGACCGAGATGACCTGCTTTTTCTTAGGAACCTGAGGAATTCCGACCCCATCGAGTTCATCACAGGGCGCTGCTGCATATTGGTTTCCATCATCAAAATGAGGGGACCCTGGCTTTAGGGTCTTTTTAGTAATGGTATACCCAATCGTTGCAAAGTAAAGGACCATGACAATATCAACGATCCACATGATGCGTGTAACATCAAAAACCCCCATTCCCATCTCATACCCTGCTGTCTGCATGAGGAAACTGTTGGCTGTATTCTGTGAAGTTGACCCAACAAGGGTCGTTGCCCCACCAACAATGCAGGCAATTCCGGCGGGCATAATGACCATCTTGGAACGGATTTTTCCTCTCGAACCAGCCGCGACCGCTGCTATGATTGGCATCCACATGGCAATGCATCCAGAATCACTCATGAAAGCAGACATGAAGGTACAGATGGTCACCACAACAACAGTAAAGATCCTTTCATTCTGCACAATCCTTAGTTTTCCAATGGCAACCCCCATCTTTTGAGCCACGCCGGTTTGAAAAATAGCGTCTCCAACAATCATCATCCCGGCAATCATACAGACAGGAGCACTGCCAAATCCCGAATAGATGGCAGATAACTTGACACTGGGGAGCATGATTCCCATTGCCAGTGAGCAAAGGACGGCCGTAACCGCCATAGGGAACGCCCTCGTGATGAATAAGACCATCGTAACTGCGACAATTACGATACATAGTGTAGTCTCGGACATATTTGCGCCTCCTTCAATATGTCTCCGTAAAAATTCAAAGGACTCGTAATATTCAGTTTTCTGCAGTTGTGATCACAATCTCCTCTTTCATCCTAGGAAATATTTAAGTTCTAGTCAATTTATATTGATTATATTGATTTAATTTGTTAATATTCACCTTAAAGGCAAGAATAAATGCAAATTAAAGAAGGCGATTTTCTTGGGTAAGCTTCCTTATTACGCCTATTTTGGATCCTCTATCGTTTATTCCGTTCCACAGCTCCATGATGAAATGGAAATTTATCTCAGTCTGAATCATAATGGCAGCTTTCTGGTCCAAGATACCCGTTATCCCCTCGAAACGGGCAGTCTGATCATCATCCGACCCTTTGAAATCCATTATTTATTCAGTTCAGTCAAGGATCATACAGATCGTTATGCTTTACGCTTTCCTGTTGGTTTCCTTGAAAAGATGTCCACACCGGAAACTAATCTAAAAAAGCTATTTGAAAATGTTCCCCACCATATCATGCTTTCTCAGCATGACCTCATTAAATTTTCGAGTCTTATGGAGGACTTGATTGCTCCTGTACGCCCCCAATTTGGGGAAGATATCTATCGCACCCTTTTGCTAGAAAAATTTCTGCTTGCTGTGGCAAGGAAACTGCACGATTGCAAGACAGACGAAACAGCCGAAATCGAAACGCGCGACCGCACCATTATGGATACCATCACCTATATTTCGGCCCATTACCTGGAGTCCATCCATCTTGACGATATCGCCACCCACCTTTATGTCAGCAAATCCCGTCTCTGCAAGATTTTCAAGGATCATACGGGGATTTCCATTGGCGACTATATGACAATGCTCCGTCTGCAAAAAGCTTGTGTCCTCTTGAAAGAAAATACCATGATGGTACGGGATGTAGCAGCTGCGGTAGGATTTAAGAGCTATCCGCATTTCATTCGAACCTTTACCAATAAAATTGGAATGTCACCGAAAAAATTTGTACGCGAATCAAAAAAGTAACAACAAAAAAGATGGAAGCAACAGCACTTCACATACTGTTGTTTCCATCTTTTTGTTATCCAATACTTTCGTGTAAAGTGACCTCTTATTATTTCCAAAAATGTTTGAGGGCACCATTACCTTCAAAAGGAACAGGGAAATAATCCCCTACCAAGGATCCTCGCTCTGGTTCGAGTTCTTTTGCAAGGGCTTTTGATACCCAGATTCGTTCGAGGTTCCCTGTATTGCGGATAATCGCCATGCGAAGATCTTCCGGGGCAATTCTTCCTGCGGCCTTGATACAGGCTTTAAAAACAAGTTCGTCCGTTTCCATCGTCGGCGGAATCATAGCCGTAAAGGGCTTCATTCCCGTCAAAGCATTAATGACCGTCATGGATTCATCAAGTTCATCCCGAACGCGCCGGGAAATAAAGTTTCCCATGCCGATTCCATTGCCATTGCCTTCGGATTGAGGCGTAATGGAGAGAATCCCCAGCTCCGTCACATCAGGTCCAACATTGGGCCGATTATTGATGGGTCTTCCCACAATTGCAGGGTCCATCCCGGTCCCTGATATATTTTTTCCTAGCTCACAGCAAATCAGCACGTCCATCGCGTCAAAGGGAATGCGCGGGACCATTTTCTTGGCCCGTTCCAGGATTTTGGGTTCTTCTGTTGGGATTTCTTCTTTTCTGAGGGCATAGACATCAGCGAGTTCATCGTAACCATTTTCTATGACCGCAATCCCGCCAACGACTTTAGCGGTTTTAAGAGCCAGAAGCCCCACCCTTGCCATGTTATCGTTCAGATAATCCGTACCAAGGCTGTGGGTCATCGCTGCTCCTTTGTGTTTAGCCAGTCCAATAGCCATCATCTTGACAAGACCACTCTGATAGGCACCATAAATGGATGTATGAGTCTTTACCCGATTGAGCAGCAGGATGCCATCTGCCTCCGATGCAATCCGGTCCAAATAAACAGGAAGTCCCAGTTCCGTTCGGGCAATCTCAACGACATCCATACTTGAATAGATTGGAGCACCCACGGTCTCTTCCGTAATGCCAAGATGCTTTAAGACCTCAACCTGACCTTCTGCAGTGGCCCCGCCATGGCTTCCCATGGCAGGAACGATAAAGGGGACAGCCCCACATGCCTTGATATAACGGACCGCAGCCCTCATCACGGCAGGATAATCCGCAATACCGCGACTTCCACCTGTAATAGCGATTCGCATGTCTGGCCGTATGGGGAGTTTTTTCTCTTGAAGGCGCGCCAAAAGGACCTCTTCTGCCTTAGGCAGACGAGTTTTATCAAATTTCGTTTTGATTTCAATAACAGGAGGAATCCTGTATTCATCAAGCATTTTCTTTAGCGCATCCATCATATCATGACACCTCCCAAGCATTCCTTCCCCTCAAAGTATAACATAAAGAGATGACAGAATATTCTTGTATCATTCAGATTTTCTGATGAATCTTCCAAGAATTTTAAAAGAAAGCCAACAGGAATAGGCTTCTATTTCTGCATCCACAGTACTTCACTCATGCTTCCGTAAGGTCTTCCCCATTAGGTCATTGATGATATCAAAAAGACTTCCCTACGCATTTATAGGGAAGTCTTTCTCCAATCTTATCACGCAGCTGATTTCAGACCGGCTTTTTTCTTTTTCTGAATCAAAATCAGACCCACAAGTACAGCCGCACCAACGATATCGGTCTGGAAGCCCGGAATCATGAGGCACAATGCCCCAGCAAGGGCCACTACTCGAAGAGGGAGAGCAACCGGTGCATAGACGTAGCCTTCACAGGCAACTGCTAGAAGGAATACACCAAGTGCTGCCGTCGCCGTTGTCAGAAGCCCTTCTACAAGGGTCGTATTAATGAGCATGAGCTGTGGGGACAGCACAAAGATGTACGGAATGATAAAGCCTGCAATAGCAAGACGTACGCTTGTCCACCCCGTCTTCATGGGATTGCCGCCAGAAACGCCAGCTGCCGCAAAGGCAGCCAGGGCAACAGGGGGCGTGAGGTTTGCAAACATGGCAAAGTAGAAGCTGAACATATGGGCCGATGCGTTCGGGATCCCCAGCTTAAACAGTGCCGGTGCTGCAATGGAGGACGTGATGATGTAGGACGGAATGGAAGGAAGCCCCATGCCGAGGATCATGCACGTCACCATGGTAAAGACGAGGGTAAAGAGAATGGATGTCTGGCCCAAACTGATAATGGTATTTGCCATGGTCAGGCCAAAACCAGTCTTGGAGGACACGCCAACGACAATACCGACACAAGCACAAGCCATTGCCACACTGACGGTCTGTTTAGCTCCATCGGCTAAAGCATCAACAATTTGTTTAAGGCTCATTCGCGTTGCTTTTTTCACAGCTGCAACGACAATCGTAACACCAATTGTCAGAACGGCAGCATAAACAACGGTAGAACCTGAGAAAAAGAGCATATACAGAAGGAACAGAATGGGAATAATCAAATGGCCCTGTGCTTTCAATACTTCCATAGCTTTAGGCAGTTGTGATTTAGGGACACCTACAAGCCCATCCTTAGAAGCACGCAGTTGAACCTGAATTAAAATACCCATGTAGTAAAGAAGTGCCGGAATGGCTGCCCATACAATGATTTCTGAATACTTGACACCCAAAATTTCTGCCATGATAAAGGCCGCCGCTCCCATGATTGGCGGAAGGAGCTGGCCGCCGACAGAAGCCGCGGCCGATACAGCACCAGAAAATTCGGCACTGTAACCGGTCTTTTTCATAAGCGGAATGGTAAAGGATCCCGTCGTTACAACATTTGCAACGGCACTGCCATTGATGGAACCCAAAAGACCCGCAGCGACAACAGAAACCTTGGCCGGACCGCCTTTTGTATGACCAGCGAGTGCAAGGGATATATCGTTGAAGAATTTACCCATTCCTGACTTTGTCATCACGCAGCCAAAAAGAATGAAAAGGAAGATATAGCTTGCCGAAACGTTGACCGACGTGCCATAGATACCTTCCGTGTTGGCAAAGAAATGATTCGAAAGGCTCAGCCAGTCGTATCCCCGGTGCATAAACATGCCGGGAAACTCACGGCCATATATTCCGTATAGAATGAAGCCAATACTCAAAAGAGGCAAAGCCTTCCCACTGCATCTGCGGGTCGCTTCGAGGACCAGGGCAACAAGGAGCGTAGCCATAATCATATCAGTCTGACTGGCTCGGCCAGCTCGTTCCACGACACCGAGATAATCGGTATAGATATAGATTGGAACTGCGAACGCAGCGAGCGCCAAAATCCAATCAAGAATAGAAGGTTTCGTCCGACTGGATTTCTTGCGCATCGGATACATCAAAAAACACAAGCTCGTCATCATGGCCACATGAAGACTCCGATGCACCAAAGTCACAGGAGGACCAAAGATAGCCGTATAAAGATGATAAAGCGAAACAAGGATACAAAAAATGTAAAAGAACGATTGCATGACGCCAGTAAATTTACGGGTCGCCGATTCCTTATCTACCTTTTCAATAATGGCCGTTGTTTTAGCCATCATTTCTTCGGACATATCACCGGTAATGACACCATCCTTATTAAGTGGTGCATCACTGAAAGAACTTGCCGAGGTAGGGTTGGTTGTGGATGCTTTCTTCAAATCTTCCATCAAAGAATCCCCTCTCTTCAATTACAAGAATCAATCGAGTATGTTCCGGCAGGAGTCTGCCACTGGTGATAAGCTCGTCATTGAGCTTGATTTTCCGTGTCGCGTAATGGGAGTTGATCCAGTCAATCCGTGGAAATGACTGGTCAATTTCATCCATAAAGATGTTGCCCTTCTCATCCACCCATGTTTTCTTCCCTCTATTTTCTGGGATTCCTGCCCCAAAAGCAGGAAACGAGATGGTATCAAGAATCAATGAATGGTCCGGAGCGATGTGGAAGTACTCATGCCAGTGAATATGTTCGAGTGAATGAATCCAACCAAAAAATAAACGATCCCCAGCTTTGGCAGGGAACTCAACATAGATGTGCTGGGTATCATAATTTTTGATTCTCATGACGGTTTGGCTTGCCCAATGCCACCAGGCCAAAAGTCCAATGGCAAGGGGCAGAAAGACCAAACACAAGGCAATTTTTTGTTTGCCTTTCATCCTGGATTAGAGCTTTCCTTTTTCCTTCCAGAACTTTTCAGCACCCGGATGGAGAATCAGCTGAGTTCCCTTAATGCCACGGAGGCCCGTATCCAGTTTAATTTCACGTTTTGCCGTTGCGTGGGAAGCACCGATGGTGGCAAGTCCTTTTTCAGAATAAATTCCTGTCAGAATGTCATAAACAACATCATCCGGCAGTTTCTTATCAACAAGCATAACATTCATAACAGCAGCCGTCGGCGTATCGACTTCGGTATCATAGGAAGTCTTAGGAATGCTGTATGGCATATAGAACGGGTACTTCTTAGTCAAGTTTTCAATAGCTTTCCCGTCAATAGGGATAAAGCGAATCTTTTTCATCGTACCTAGTTCTTTAATGGTTGCGTTGCCAAGACCGCTCGTTACAAAAGCAACGTCGCACTGACCGTTCTTAATCTGATCGATGGCTTCGCCATAGGACAAGTAGTCAACCTTAGCATCATCATAACTCATGCCATTGGCTTCAAAAATCATACGGGCATTTAGTTCAACGCCAGAGTTTGGGGCACCAACACCGACTCTCTTGCCTTTGATATCAGCAAAAGTCTTGATGCCCGTGTCTTCAGTCGTGACAATCTGGACAACGTTAGGCCACAGGCCCATCATAACGCGCAAATCCGGTTCCTTTTTCTTACCTTCAAAAGCGCCGAATGCTTCTTGGCATTGAATAACCGAGTCCGACATAGCAATGGCAAGTTCACCTTTTCCAGTGAGGATGCCATTGATGTTTTCAACCGTTGCACCTGTTGCCGTCGAAGACGTCTTATAGCCCATCTCTCCTACAACCTTAGAGAATGCACCTCCAATGGGGAAATAAATCCCGCTCGTAGGTCCAGTCAGCACGGTTACAAACTGTTTGCTTCGATCAAGCTTACCATCAGCGGATTTCTTATCCCCGCCGCTACCGCCGCAGCCGGCAATGACGGAACCGGCAACAAGCATGGCTAAAATTGAGGTAACGACTTTTTTGACTTTCATGATAACGCCTCCTTTTTAAACCCTTTTCTGCTATGCTTTCACAATTATCCCATATGGCAATCATTTGCAGTGCTCAATAGGGGACCCACGCATCCTCATTGATAAAATGACTCAACCATAAATGGAATTGCGAAACATATTTTATGAATAAAGAATATCATGAACAGAATTTTACGTCAATATTGTGAACTCTCAATTATTTTACATTTTCTATAATTTACGTATTGCAAAATAAGTATATAAAGTTTGATTTTATCAACTATATATAAAAGTATCTACGAATCACATATATTATTCTTTACATTTTTGCAGAAAATTCTAATACTTTTCAAATCAATTCACGAATTCGTCCGTCCGTGACGGAGTGTAAAAAGAAAGCTCCTTACTAAATTCTTCTTTCAGTCCATCACGATGAATGTTCAAATCGATACGAATGACATTTTAGATTTTAGATAAATCGTTTGCTTAAAACCACCTGTATGGGATTTCCCTAAGATGCGGTAACAGAAGCATGCTATAATGGACCTATCAAACCAGTCCTTACCATCCTCAAAAGGAGTGCCTATGTATCTATCTGATTATCTCATGCTTGCTATTTTGGGAGCTTCCTTTCTTTTTCCTTCTGACGCGCGGACCCATACGGTATGGGTCTTCTGCCTTATCTATGTGTTTATACGTATCAAGCACCGTAAATAATAGGTTCCTGCAGGAATCTTCATTTCATTCGTTCCACAAGGAGGATCTTATGAATAAGAAAATTGCTGCCTCTATCCTACTCACTTGTCTTTCCATGGGGTTTATGGGGGCCGCTCAAGCCTTTCCTTCATTACTTGAAAAAAATGAGGCAGCCCTCTATACTCCGCTACGGCACACGGGGACCCGCTGGACCCTTACCCACTTTTTTGCCCTGTTAGGAAAAAATGACAAAGAAGCCGCAGAATTTTTTGGTGGCGGCACGCCCACTGATTCCGCCGATGGAACATTTACAATTGGCCGCACCTATCCGGTCCGCCTCTTTGGTGAAAACCGGGAAGCGGGAACACTCTATGACCGGGACGGCAAGGTGCAGAGCATTACGGTCCAGCTCGAAGATTCCCGGGCCGCTGCCTATGAACCGGTCCTAACGTGGTACTATGGTGCTCCGACAAAGGTCCAATCGGTTCCGTCTGAAGCAGGAGCCACTTATACAGAATGGACCCATGAAAATGCCCGAATTCGGCTCTACCAAATGTATGGACTGTCGGCCCTTGAAGTCACCCCCTCTGAAAAGAGAGGCCACACGGTTACACCGCCTTTATGGGGCGGTAAGTGGATTCCAGAGGACATTCGCCGCATAACAAGCGGCATGAAAAAGTTTCCGCCCCTTGAAAGGGCCATCATAAAAACCTACGGCATCGACGAGGCGGAGCGGAAAGATACAAGATACGCCTATGAAATCCTTGACCTGGATGGAGACGGGACTCTTGACGTCCTTGCGATTGTTTCCGGGCCTTACACAAGTGGCACAGGCGGTGATTCAGCCCTGTGGGGGACCTTCCGGAACGGCACCTTTGAGGTAAAGCAGACCTTCACCCTCATGAGAACGCCCCTTATTGTTACGGCAGATCCAACAAGCCTCATCGTCCGGAGAAGCGGCGGCGGTGCCCCCAGTAAGATTGTGCGCCTTGACTTAAAGGACGGGAAGTTTGCAGAAAGCCAAGACGAAAATGTCATGAAGAACCTCAAGAAAGATAAAGCCGTCGTCCTCTTTGACGGCGTGCGGGAAATGAGATTATAAGAAAATGCAGAACGGGCCACCATTGCAGCGTGCAAGGGTGGCCCGTAGGCTGTGGGAAAAGAAAGGCTGTCAAGCTGTCTATTCAGGCTTGGCCAAAATGGCTGTCACGAGCCTGCGGCTCTGGCTGTCGAGCTAAAAGGCCTGCTTTGATGCTATATCGCTAAGGCTGCCTTCGGCAGCTGGCTGAGGCGGAAAGCATAGGAAAAAGGGTCTTCCTTGGCTAAGACGCTCCGCTTGGCTAAGACCGCCGATGGCGACAGGCTAAAAACTGTGAGGCCGGCGCCAATTGTGTTGTCGGGGATGCGTTTCTTGTCTGAAGAAGGCAGTTATAAGGCAATATAAAGGCAAGAAAGTCCATGTTTCATTCCAGTACTATCCCTGCCTTACGGGCTTTTGCCTTCACATCGCTCCGCTCAGTTCGATCTGCAGAAAATATTTCAACACCTATTGAATCATCTGATTCCGAATGAAAGAAGAAATCAGATTGAAGCTCCCACCCGAACGCGTCTCTTTGTCCAGGTGGGGCTTTTCTCTCTTTTCTTTAGGTTTAGGGTCGGCGTTATGGTTTTTTCACAACACCTTGACTTGATGCAATCTTTGCGCCGAACCAAACTAAACTAAAACTTCCACTCCGCCCCCACCTTCCAAACCCGTCCGGGAATGGCAAAGCTACTGTCCGTATCGAACGTTTTATCAAAAAGGTTATCGATGCCGGCAAAGACCATCATGCGACCCAGTTGTTTAGTAAGCGATAGATCCATCGTGCTGTAGCTATAAAGGCTTGCTAATCCGGTCCTGGCGCTTTCGATGCGGTAACGGTCGTTCCATCTAGCGGCAAGGCTCACAGTAAAGGGGGCTTTCTTACCATCCGTGTAGGAAACTTCCATTAGCCCCGTGGCTCGGGCCATCCCCGAAAGCGGTTCATGGGTTTCGTCGTCACGCCCATCCATATAGGTATAGGCGGCCCGGATACCGTAATGGTCATCAAAGTCATAATGGAAGTCACCTTCGATGCCTTGAATGGTGGCGCGGTCAACATTTGCATAGGAGTTGATGAGCGTCATATGGCCGCGGCCCGGGATCCTGCCTATGACCTTGCTGACAATAAGGTCTCTTGCCTGATTATAAAAGTAGGTCACGCGGCCTTTTGCTTTGCCCCACTCCCCTTCGTAACCGGCATCAAAAGTGCGGGTCTTTTCGGGGCGCAGGTCCTCGTTTCCGTAGACGATGACCGTCATATAGGGTACGGGCGTTTCTTCCATATCACCATAGCGTTCAAAAAGGGATGGTGCACGGTAGGCAAAGCCATAATTCACCTTGAAACGGTTATGGTCATCCATAAGGTAGGTCAGTCCAGCCCGCGGTGACCACTCACTGCCAAAGTCTTCATGATGGTCCCAGCGGATACTAGGCACAAAAAGCAGTTTCTTCCCGATTTTCCATTCATCGGCACCGTAAAAAGCATACTGATCCGTGCCCCGTTCGCTATATCCCTTGGTGAGGCCTCCCTCGCTCTGAAAACGGTCCGTACGGCTTCCGCCATAACGCGTGCTGCCCGCCTCTAGATGACGGTATTCTGTCCCGTAAGTAAAGGTATGGCTTTCATCGGCGCGGTACGTCACGCGCCCTTCGACGGCACTCGTCGCATACTCGGCCCGGTCAAAATTGTACCCAGTTCCTGCACCCAAATAAGAGTGTTTTCCTAAGCGGTTGTGGTACACCTTGAGATCGTACTCATTTTTTCCGTGCGTCCCTTCATAGGCCAAGTGATAGTCCTGACGATTATTGTCATACCAAGTGGTGCCGCGGCTTTGGACGCTTTGCCGCAGGGATTCGCGCATAAAAGACGCTCCAAAGCGGACACTATCTTCATCCGTCATCTCATAGGTTCCTTCAAAAGAAAAATGGCGTCGGGGCCCAAACATATTGGTCCAGCCTTCACTTTCATCCTTACGGACCTTGGTGAGGTCGTAGCTCATGCCAAGGCTCAGTTTTCCCAGCTTATCCGTATTCAAGCCGCCATACAAGGAAGTTTCGCTGGACCCCGTCGTGACGCCGGCATAAGACGATGCCCCCTCGGGCTTTTTCATAAAGATCTGGATTACGCCGCCTACAGCATCACTGCCATAAAGGGCGGAGGCTGCCCCGCGGAGCACTTCAATGCGGTCCACATCATGAAGGTTGATGCGCCGCAATTCGTAGCCATTGATTGTTTCCGGTGCGTCTTCACCGGCTAGCCGCCGCCCATCGACGAGGATCAGTGTTCCCTTATTGCCCATGCCGCGCAGCGACACCTGGTGCGTCACTTGTGACGACTGACCCTGCATGGAAGTCGGCGTCAGGTCAAGATTCGGCACCCGTTTCAGGACATCTTCCACGGTCTGGGCTCCCCATTTGGCAAAGTCTTTCTGCGTCAATACATCAACTGATTGAGGAATCAGCTTGCGGTCGTTTTTGGTCTTCGTCGCCGTAATAACAATCTCCTGAATAGGCTCGTCTGCTGCAGCCGCAGTGCTTCCCGTCAAAAAAAAAGAGGTCATTGCCACAAAGGCAAAAAACGCCCTCGGTCCATTCTCCATTTCCCATGATCTGGGATTTTTACCCATATTTTAATCTCCCCTATTTTACTTCGTATTTATCACGTTCCTATCATACGAAATGCTCACCTTCTTTGCAACAAAAATAACAAAAAAAGCCACGACCTTACCTAGTCATGGCTATGATAGAATCCTTTCAGTGATTGCAGATTTTGTCAAAGATGTATGGCAGGGCTTCCTTTGCCTCGGCATAGCGTTCATCCGTTCCGCTTAGGATCACACTGTTTTCACGCGTCTGTTCGGCCTTACCGCTGCCGATGGTAAGGGGGCTGTTTGCCGGTTTAAATTCAAGGTACCCATTGATGATCGTCGACTGCAGCTTTACCTGGATAGCAGCAATGGACTTAAAAGGAATGACCTTGAAATTGTTGTCCCCCACGATCCAAAGGCCGCCCGTCTTATCGATGACAACGGCATGATCATGAACATAGAGATTGGCGCCGCAGCAGTCAATGGCATAGCGTTCCATCCCCAAAAATTCCCGGGCCGGGCTAAGCTGCATCTGTGCCTTTTGCTAAACTGCACATTCTTCTGCCGCAGCCTTGATCGAATCGAAAAAGCCCCATATTCCGACCCTTTTTTCGTGGTGGTCTGATTTCATTATATTGGGGCCCAAAAAGAATGCGATTTCTTTCAGGAACCGCACCGTGAAACAAAAAAGCCTTCCCCGAAAGGAAGGCTAAAGATTCGACATGGTGACCCCGGAGTGATTCGAACACTCGACACACGGCTTAGAAGGCCGTTGCTCTATCCAGCTGAGCTACGGGGCCAAAATAAAATGGAGCGGGTGATGGGAATCGAACCCACGTAACTAGCTTGGAAGGCTAGGGCTCTACCATTGAGCTACACCCGCAAAAAAAATTTGGTCGGAGCGACAGGATTTGAACCTACGACCCCCTGCTCCCAAGGCAGGTGCTCTACCAAACTGAGCTACGCCCCGTTATAAACAGCAACAAGATGGTGGGCGCTAACAGGATCGAACTGCTGACATTCTGCTTGTAAGGCAGACGCTCTCCCAGCTGAGCTAAGCGCCAAAAAAAAATGGTGACCGGAGGGGGAATCGAACCCCCGATACCGCCGTGAAAGGGCGGTGTCTTAACCGCTTGACCATCCGGCCATTGGCTCCCCGAGTAAGACTCGAACTTACAACAACTCGATTAACAGTCGAGTGCTCTACCATTGAGCTATCGGGGAATCTTGGTGCGTCCTAGGACGCGGTCACAAGCGTCATTATATCGAAGAGTGGCATTTTTGTCAACGGATTTTATAAAAAAATATGGGAAAAGGAAGAAAGATTCCTTCCTCCCCCACTTTTTCCAGGCAACAGGAAAAGAGCGCCGAAGCCAAAGCTCCAGCGCTCAGAAATAAGCCGAACTCTTACAGGATGCCAGAAGGCAGCTGCATCGTAACGCCAGGTCCAATGGGAAGAACCAAAGTCATCCAAATAATCAGGAAAATAATCCACGCAATCTGCAGGCAGACAGCAATCGGAATGAGGTTCGATACAAGGGTCCCAATGGCCGCTTTGGGCATATATTTTTCCTGGGCTACGGAAAGAATCATCCACAAATAAGGGTTCATGGGGGTAAAGCAGTTTGTTGGTGAATCGCCCAGTCGATAAAGCAATTGAGTGAATCCAGGGTGATATCCCAAAAGCATGAACATAGGAACGAAAATCGGTGCGAAAATGGCCCACTTGGCAGAGCCGGAAGACATGAAGATATTAACGAGACTTGTGATGATGATGAAGACTACACACATGGGAAGCCCCGTAAAACCTACCGTTTCAAGGAAATCAGCCCCTGAAATGGCAAGCAGGGTTCCCAGATGGGTCCAACTGAAGAGGGCTTGGAATTGACCGCAGAAGAAGCAGAAAACGACGAACGCACCCATCCCGCTCATTTGGTGGACCATCGCTTTGTTGACATCCTTGATGCAGGTAAAAGATTTTGTTGTCACGCCGTAGGTAATACCGGCCAAACTGAACATGATAAAGAGAAGGGGAATGAGGCCCTTAAGAAGCGGAGACCCTACAAAAGTATGTCCATCCTTAGACAGGATGCCCGAGAAAAAGCCAACAGCCAAGATGGCAATATAAAGGACAATGACCAGACCCGCACGATTAAGTCCTTTGATTTCAAGTTCCGAAACACCGCCCAGTTCCTCATCAGCACCGGGGCCTTCGTATTTGCCAAAGCGCGGCTCTACGATTTTGATGGAAACAAGGGCAATCATGAAGGCACAGAGGAAAGTAGAGACAAACATGAAGTACCAGTTGCACGTCACGTCTACAGCAAAAACTCCCGCTTTGCCAAAGAAACCATCAATGGCTTGGTTAGTAAGGCCTTGGAGCAGGGAATCGGTCCCCGCAATTATGAGGTTAGCGCCAAAACCTGCTTCCGCACCAGCAAAACCGACCATCATCCCAACAACAGGGTGCTTCTTGACACCGATATAGGCAACAGCCGCAAGGGGCGGAATGACAACCATGGCCGTATCAGATGCAATGTTTCCGCAGACGCCAAGAAAGGCAACAATAAAGGGGACGAGAGAGGGCGGTACGTTCTTCATGCTTCGACGCAGCAGCGCGGAGAGCATGCCTGATTCTTCGCAAAAACCAATGGCAAGGGTCATGGTGATAACAAGGCCCAAGGGGGCAAATCCAGTGAAGTTCTTCACCATCGTCGTGAGAAGCCATTGGATGCCTTCTTTAGTAAAGAAGTTCTGGGATGCCACCAGTTTGTGAGAGGCCGGGTTTTCCAGTGCAAATCCGGCCTGGGTGCAAAGAGCCCCAACAATCGCCGTAATCACAAATAAAATGCCAAATAAGATGGCAGGAGGTGGCAATTTATTGCACACCCGTTCGACCGTATCCAGAAAACGATCGAGGAGACTTGCTTTTTCTTGCAGCTTCTTTTCCATGTTTTTTGAGTTCCTCCTTTGATGGATCCGCAGGCAATGGCTTCATCGGCGGAGGATCCGTAAGGGCCAGGGCGAAATTTCCTCGGATTGACAAGAATCCATAAGGTAAGGGTTCAGGGAAATAACGCGATGGCGATTCCAAGATCACAGGGCGAATCAGTCGGTTGAAGAAAGACAGCACCTTTCATATTGTCTGCGCATTGCAAAAAATAAGTGCATGATGCTGAAATGATGGGTCATTTCGTTTTTTTGATTCTGTATCTATTATAACAGATTTTCATTTTTGTATATCATATTTTCCTTATTTTTCTATTAATTTGTCTATTTCAAAGAGACATAATAGGAATTCTTCTCAAAAATTATTCGTCTTTTCTAACCTTCTTTTTATATCCATTTAGCCATGATTAACTATATGATAGTTTCATTTTATATGCTTTGCCAAATTCTTTTATCGATAATTGTAACCACTGTAAATTATGAACCCCCTTTTTTTCTTTCTTTATTCCCTTTTCACGGGCCTTTTCATTACCGCTGAAAAAGGCTTAAAAAAACACTGCCCTGCAAAATGTTCGCAAGGCAGTACACACGATAATCCATCTAAGACTGTTTTTCCCTTACAAGACTCCTGGCGGCAGCGTCGCACCGACACCAGGACCGATGGGGATTCCCAGGAGGGTCCAGGCGATGAGGAAAATGATCCAAATGACCTGGAGGGCAAGGCCCAGGGGGACGAGGCTCGAGACGAGGGTTCCGATGGCGATATCGGGCATGTATTTTTCCTGGGCTACGGCAAGGACCATCCACAGGTAGGGCATGACGGGGGTAAAGCAGTTGGTCGGTGAATCACCCAGGCGATAAAGGAGCTGGGCATAAGCGGGATGATACCCGAGCATCATGAACATCGGGACAAAGATCGGCGCGAAGATGGCCCATTTGGCAGAACCACTTGACATAAAAAGGTTGATGAGCGCCGTGATGAGAATAAAGGCCACGCTGAGGGGAAGTCCAGTAAAGCCAATTTCCCGGAGCAGCTCCGCCCCTTTGATAGAAAGGAGGGTTCCCATATGGGTCCAGTTAAAAAGGGCCTGGAACTGGCCGCAGAAAAAGCAGAAAACAACGTAGGAACCCATGGCACTCATTTGTTTGACCATGGCTTTGTTGATATCCTTTAGATTCATGAATTTTCCTGTGGTGAGACCGTAAGCAATGCCTGCCGCACTGAGGACAAAAAAGAGGATAGGAATGAGCCCTTTGAGGAGCAGGGAGCCCACAAGGGTATGTCCATCTTTGGAAAGGATGCCCGTAAAAAAACCTGCCACGACGATGAGGATGAAGACAAGGACGACAAGTCCCGCGTTTTTTATGCCGCGCTTTTCCGCCGGCCCGATTTCAGCGACGGTCTCCTCTTCCACGGGCCCTTCATAGGTCCCAAAACGGGGTTCTACAATTTTTTGGGAGAGCCACCCAATCACGAGGGCGACAAGGAAGGTGGAGGCAACCATAAAGTACCAGTTGCAGGTGACATCAACGGCAAAGTCCTGATTTCCCAAAAAGCCTTTGATGGCTTCGTTTGTCAAGCCCTGCAGCAGAGAATCCGTACCAGCGACCATGAGATTTGCCGTAAAACCAGCGTTCGCACCGGCGTAGCCCACGATCATCCCGGCCACAGGATGCTTTTTGACGCCAAGATAAACAAGGGCACCCAAGGGCGGGATAACGACGGCCGCGGTATCAGAAGCAATGTTCCCCAAGGTCCCGACAAAGGCGATGAGGTAAGGCACGAGAGCGGGCGGCACGCGGCGCATGGATCGATTCAAAAGGGAAACCAAGAGACCTGATTCCTCACAAAATCCGATGGCCATGGTCATAGTAATGACAAGGCCCAAAGGCGCAAAGCCCGTAAAGTTCTTCACCATATTTGTGAGGAGCCACTGGATACCGGCCTTACTGAAAAAGTTCTGGGCCGTGACGATATGGTGGGTGGCGGGGTTTTCAAGATGTACCCCCATTTCCGTAAAGAGGGCGCCCAACAGGGCGGTCAGGACAAAGAGCAGACAAAAAAGAATAGCTGGAGGCGGCAGCCTGTTGCAGACCCGTTCGACAAGGTTCATGAAGGCGGCAAGGGTACCTTTTTGCTGGGGTACTTTCTGTATTTTCATCATAATCAACTTCTTCCTTAAATAGTAAAATATCCGGCAAGGCACGAAGCCCCGCCGGATGTTCAAAAAGCGCAGCGCTTTTTCAAACTAGAGAGCGTACGGGTTACCTTTCCCTAAAAGGAAAGTCGTTTTAGTCAGAGAATGCCCGGGGGCAGCTGCATGCCGACGCCCGGTCCAATGGGAAGGCCCAAGGTTTCCCAAACGATGAGGAAAACAATCCAGGCAATCTGAAGGACGATGGCAATAGGAATCATGTTGGAAATGAGGGTCCCAATGGCAATGTCAGGCATGTATTTTTCCTGGGCCACAGAAAGGATCATCCAAATGTAGGGAGACATCGGGGTAAAGCAGTTCCCCGGAGAGTCGCCCAAGCGATAGATGAGCTGGGTAAATCCAGGATGGTAGCCAAGGAGCATGAACATCGGAACGAAGATCGGAGCGAGGATGGCCCACTTGGCAGAGCCGCTCGAAACAAAGATGTTGATGAGGGCCGTAATGAGGATAAAGGCGATGCACATGGGAAGGCCCGTAAAGCCGATTCCTCTGAGGAAGTCAGCACCGGAAATCGCCATGAGCGTGCCCAGATGGGTCCAGTTGAAAAGAGCTTGGAACTGGCCGCAGAAAAAGCAGAAAACAACGTAGGCGCCCATGCCGCTCATTTGCTTGACCATGGCTTTGTTGACGTCCTTGACAGATTTAAAGCTGCCCGTCGTGATGCCATACGTGATGCCGGCAATACTGAAGAGGAAAAAGAGAATCGGGATGAGACCTTTGAGGAGCAACGATCCGACGAGGGTATGTCCGTCTTTGGAAAGAACGCCTGCAAAGAAACCGATGGCGAGGATGGCAATATAGAGCACAACGGCAAAACCGGCACGATGAAGTCCTTTTACTTCAAGGGGGGTCACTTCCTGGATGGTCTCGTCTTCATCTTTGCTGTGATAGACGGGGAACCGAGGTTCCACGATCCTAGTTGAAACAAGGCCAATCACAAGGGAGCACAGGAAGGTAGAAGCAATCATGAAGTACCAGTTACAGGTGACATCAACAACAAATTTCCCAGGTGTACCGAGAAACGCATCAATGGCTTGGTTCGTAAGGCCCTGCAGCAGGGAGTCCGTACCAGCAATCATGAGGTTTGCCGTAAAACCAGCCTGGGCACCGGCATAGCCGACAATCATCCCTACAACCGGGTTTTTCTTGACGCCGATGTAAACGAGGGCAGCAAGAGGCGGAATGACGACCATGGCCGTATCGGAGGCAATGTTGCCGACCGTTCCAAGAAAAGCAATGAGAAACGGTACGATATTAGGCGGTACATTCTTCATACTGCGGCGGAGCATGGCAACAAGCATGCCTGATTCTTCACAGAAGCCAATGGCCATAGTCATGGTGATGACAAGTCCCAAAGGTGCAAAACCGGTGAAGTTCTTGACCATGCTGGTCAAAAGCCACTGGACACCTTCTTTGGTAAAGAGGTTCTGGGAATAGACGACCTTATGGGTCGCCGGATTTTCGAGGCCAAAACCAGAGAAGGTAAAGAACATCCCGACAAAAGCCACGATAAGAAACAGGATACAAAATAGGATGGCAGGCGGTGGCAATTTGTTGCAGACACGTTCAATCGTGTTGAGGAACCGGTCCACCCGGGACAGTTCCTTTTCATTTGTTGCAGCCATAATAGGTCCCCCTTTTAAATAGAATGAGTGCGCTGTATGAAAACCCCAGATGGGGAAATCATCTTTTTTCAGAATTTTAGTACATATCCATTATATCATTGGAAAGGGGCCTCGCCTAGTAAAAACTACGAAAGGCTGATATAATGGAGCATGTAAAAATTTCTCCCTACAAAAAGGAGTCTTGTCATGGAAGACGTTGTCATCAAAATCCTTCCTGATTTCACAATCTGGAAGCTTCATAGTTTCAAAGAAATCCTTATTTTTTTCCTCGTACTTGCTACGGGCCTTGTTGTGTTCCGCTGGAAATGGCTCCAGATGAAAAAAGCCCGCACACCGGAAATGGCCATGAAGCGTGTCAAAAAAGCCATCAGAGAAGGTTCCCATAAAAAAACCTATTTCTTTGTGCCCCCAAAAGGCAGCCTTACAGGCGTCGACCTCATTGCCCTTCTCCCCGGAAAGGCGCTGCTCCTTAGGGTCATCCATAAGGGCTACCGCATCTATGGTCATAATCAGGATTCCACATGGCGTGTGACGGATAATGCGTCAAGCCTCATTGTAAAAAATCCTGTACGGGCCCTTGAGGAATCTGAAGCGGTCTTTAAGGAAACCCTGGCAAAAGAAGGTGCCCACCACGTAAAGGTGGAAACTATCGCCGTCTTTGCTGATAACTACGCCGAGCCATCGTTTTTTACGGAGGAAGACGTCCTCCCCCACTTGGCATCGACGCAGACGCTGAAAAAAGAAGTCCAGAGGATTGTGAAGGAAGAAAAGACACCGGTATCGGAAGGACTCAAGAGTGCCTGTCTGAAACACTATGTACCTGCAGATGAATGATAAAAAATAGAATCACAATGACAAGGGAGCGGGGCTCCCTTTTTTGATGGAAAAGGCTGTTATATTATGAACGTTGAATGCCTCTTTATTCATTTCGTTCATAATTAGCATTGGTCTATTTATACAACACAAGCAGTGTCATTGTCAAGGGATTGGGAGAAATATTAGGGACAATTTGAAAGTATATTGTATGCAATATGTAATCATTATGGAATTGTTTGAAAAAGAAAGGACGAAAAAAGAGAATAAGAACAGGATAAAAAGTGGTCAATGGAAAAATAAACAATGAGTAATGTTCGGATAATGAGAAAAGCCTCAAAGGAACGGATCCAAACCGCCCCCATATAGGAGGCAGCGTCGCTGCCTGTACAGTCTCTTTACTCCACCAAACACAAAAAGGTTCTTTGTCAAATTTTGGGGTGCTAAAGTGTCTATGCACTCCTGGAGAGGACATGCACTGAATACAGTGCGTGTCCTTTTTCGTTGCGTGTGTTAATGTACAAGATCC
>NZ_AWUR01000009.1:0-49599 GCF_000468835.1 Acidaminococcus sp. BV3L6
CAGTTCTCAAGGTTCGTTCCTCGCTGTCATCCTCATCGGTGACAGCTTATTCAGTTTATCACTTTTCGAACATCTTGTCAACACTTTTTTTCGTTGCTCCTAGAAGTTCTTTTTGTGAGCCTCACCCCTTCGGGAGAGTGCTTGATTATAATAGCACAGATGGGGCTTTTAGGCAAAACTCATATTATCCGTTTTATTTGGAATAATTAGGTTTATTTCGTAAAAATTTCTTCTATACTCTTGATTTTTCATTAATTTCCATCTTTTTACTCTTTATTCTTTGTATTTTGCATTATTGTTTTTTATGTTCGCTTTATCCCGAACTAATTTTTTTATTCTTTTATTTCCATCCGGTTACATCGAATTTTTTTCCTTCCTGGCTCCCTGTTTCTTTGGAATTTACTTTTTGAGGATAAGGGAATCGCGTATTATCCTTTCTTCCCAGCTGTACATAGCAGCCTTTAGATGGGAGCAGAGTTGGCGCTTAGGCATCGATGGACAGGAGGCACAGTCTATTTTCCTGATGGCTTCCAATGATCTTCTCACAGCCCTTACTGTGACTAAGGGTCCCCACTTTCTTTGATCAAGTCTTTCTCGCTGAGGCTTACAGCCTCATAGGAATACTCGATTTTTACCATGAAAAAAAACTCCCATCCAAATGCTAGGTTCAGATAGGAGCTTTCTTCTATTCTTTCTCGATTCTATTTCATCATGAGGGCCAAGTCATCTTCTACATTCGAGATGGTGCCAATGCCAAAGTTTTCAACAAGAACATTAGCAACATTCCTGCTGAGGAAGGCAGGCAGTGTGGGTCCCAGGTGAATATTCTTGACGCCTAGGCTCAGGAGGGCAAGCAGAACGATAACAGCCTTTTGTTCATACCAGGCAATGTTGTAGACAATAGGAAGCTTGTTTACGTCATCGAGGCCAAAGACTTCCTTCAGCTTCAGGGCAATGAGAGCCAAGGAGTAGGAGTCGTTGCATTGACCGGCATCAAGGACGCGGGGAATGCCGCCAATATCGCCGAGTTTCAGTTTATTGTAGCGATATTTTGCGCAGCCAGCCGTGAGGATAACCGTATCTTTCGGCAGTGCCTTGGCAAATTGGGTGTAATAATCGCGGGTCGTATGACGGCCATCACAACCTGCCATGACAATAAATTTCTTGATGGCGCCGTTCTTAACAGCGTCTACGACCTTATCAGCCAGAGCAAGGACCTGATTATGAGCAAATCCGCCGACGATCTTGCCGCTTTCAATCTCTGTCGGGGCACTGCAGGATTTAGCCTGCTCGATGATGGCACTGAAATCTTTCGATCCATCGGCAGCCCCTTCGATATGACGGCAGCCCGGATACTGGGCAGCCCCGGTCGTCCACAGACGCCCCTTGTAGCTGTCTTTCGGAGGTACGATGCAGTTTGTTGTCATCAGGATCGGACCATTGAAGCTTTCGAATTCATCGCGCTGCTTCCACCAAGCATTGCCATAGTTGCCGGCAAAATGCGGATACTTCTTGAAGAAGGGATAGTAATGGCCCGGCAGCATCTCACCATGGGTATAAACATCGACGCCCGTTCCAGCCGTCTGGTCCAGAAGCATTTCCAGGTCCTTCAGATCATGACCGGAAATAAGGATCCCCGGATTGCTGCGGGTACCAAGGTCCACTTCCGTGATTTCTGGCTGCCCGTAAGTATCCGTGTTAGCCGTATCAAGAAGAGCCATGCCCTGAACACCGTATTTACCCGTTTCAAGGGTCAGGGCGACAAGACCATCAACACTAATGTCTTTTTTCTGGATATCGGAAAGGGCACGCTGAATAAAAGCATCAACGTCTTCATCTTCATGATTCAGGACATTTGCATGATGAAGATAAGCAGCAAGACCTTTGAGGCCATAGGTGATGGTTTCCTTAAGAGAACGGATATCTTCATTGGATTCGGAAAGGACGCCGACTTCGGCAGCCTTTGCTGCATAGTCCGTTTCCGGTGCAGACCAGAGGGCCGCTTCAGAAAGCCCGGATACATCCTGCAGCTGTGCACGCAGTTCTGCCGTTTTCTTAAGGGTTTCCGTCACACGGGTGCGGATGGAGACCTCATCAAAGTTGGCATTCGTAATGGTCGTGAAAAGGTTCAGCGTGACCATATGGTTGACATCAATAGCCACGTCCTTTCCCTCTTTACGAAGAGCTGTCGTGACACTGCTCAACCCTTTGGTTGCATAGACCAAAAGATCCTGAAGCGCTGCAACTTCGGGGCGTTTCCCGCAGACACCGCTGACGGTGCAGCCTTTGCACCCTGCTGTTTCCTGGCACTGATAACAAAACATATTCAAATCCTCTCTTTCTGGGCCACAGCCCACTTATTTGAATGGAATGGTTCATCAATTGATGCTTTTATTGTAAGCGGAGAAGCTTCAGGAATCCGTTGTTTCAACAACATAAAGAAAAAACATCCCCACTTTTTTGCAGGGATGTCATGAACGATTTTAGATGAGCGGCAAGCCTTCGAAAGAACGGGCAAAATCGCTCAGGGCATACTGAATTTCCTTTTCCGGTGCAGTGGCAAGGGCTGCATCCTTAGTTTCCGCCTTGCGCAGGAATTTTTTCTTAAATTTTCCATCTTCCTTGCGATAAAGGTAAAAATCAGCAGCGGACAGGGTCCTCACATAGGTTTCAGGGCCATCTTCCCAAAAGGGGAACAGGGCCTCAACATAGTAAGATTCCATCGTATGGACAACCATGACAGCCACGACATCCGCTTCCGTTGCAGCAGTGACCCGTTCGAGATCACCTGCCGTGAGCTCATCGCCGCCTTGAATTAAGGAAAGGAGTCCAGCCCGCCCCTTTTGCAGGATGGTTGGGTCATCTAGGAAGGTATAGGAAACGCGCGGATACGCCTGCCGCACTTGCCGCTGCCATAGGTTCCTTAGGGACGGCGTCACTTTTCCCGTCCCGTCAAAGCAATAAAAAGCAATGACTTTGCGGGACAGAGCGTCTTTCGATGCTGAAGGTGCGGCAAAAGCAAGATTTCCGGCAAGCAAGGCCACAAGGAAAAAAAGAAGTGCCATAAGCGTTTTCTTAGCGTGCCTCATGATCCATCACCTCCTGAAAAGTTCCCCGCTTAAGCGTAAGTCCCAAATGATGGGCAAGGATCTGTCCTCCATCACTGTAGGTTTTCATCGGTGCCAAAGGCCCCGGTTTTACCCCCTTTCCAAAAAAGAGCATCGGAACATGTTCCCGTGTGTGGTCCGAACCTTTGAAAGTGGGATCACAGCCATGATCAGCTGTCACAAGAACGAGGTCGCCAGGGGTTAGGCGGGCTTCAAGTTCAGGGAGACGGCTGTCAATCAGCATCAGTCCTTTCCCGTACCCTTCTGCGTCACGACGGTGCCCATACGAAGAATCAAAATCAACAAAATTCGTGAAAATGAGGCTGCGGTCCCCAGCGTCTTCAAGGGCCTCCAAGGTCGCATCAAAAAGAGCGGATAGACCAGTGGCCTTGTATTGTTTTGTAATTCCACGATGAGCAAAGATATCTGCAATCTTGCCAATGGCATAGGTTCCACCGGCCTCTTCATAGGCCCGGTCCACCAAGGTCTTTTCCGGTGCAGCCACGGCATAGTCATGACGATTGCCGGTCCGGGTAAAGTTCTCCGGTGCCGTTCCCACAAAAGGACGGGCAATGACACGGGCAATATGATAGGGTCTTACCAAGTCAAATGCCTTTTCACAAAGGGTATAGAGCCGTTCGAGGCCAAAGGTCTCTTCATGAGCGGCAATCTGGAGAACACTATCAGCGGAGGTATAGATGATAGGTTTGCCCGTCCTCATATGTTCGCATCCCAGTTCCTTGATGATTTCCGTTCCTGACGCATGTTTTTCCCCCAATACACCGGGCAGGTTGCCTCCAGTAATAAGTCCATCAACGATATCTTTAGGAAAACAATGGGGAACATCGGGGAAATAACCCCAATCAAAATCAACAGGCACACCGGTCAGTTCCCAGTGTCCGCTCAGCGTATCCTTACCGCGGCTGATTTCCTTGGCATATGTATAAGCTCCTTTGATTGGTCCTGTTCCTATGGAATATGGCAAGGGATGACCTGTACTGAGGGTATGGGCATTAACAAGGCCAATACTTGTCAAATGAGGCAGATGAAAAGGAATGGAAGGACAATGCTTTCCGTACCATTCCACAATGTGGCCCAACGTATCGGCCCCGCTGTCGCCAAACGCGGCAGCGTCAGAAGCTGCCCCGATACCAAAGGAATCCATCATCAAGATGATGCAGCGTTTCATGATTCTCACTCCCTTTGCAGCAGTTCCTCAAGTCCTCGCTTAACAATTTTCTGGAAACGCACTTCTGCCCGATGGTAGATTTCAGGCGGAGCGATTTCCTCGCTTTCCGTTCTTTTGGCAACAACGCCGCAGATGCTCGCCGCCTTAAGGCCCAAGGCCTGACTGGTCACAAAAACAGCGGCCGTTTCCATTTCATAGTTGGTCACGCCCAGCTGCTGCCACTCTTTCATGCTCCCTTGGAAGCGCCGCAGGACGTAGCCGGTAAAACTATCATAGCGCTCCTGACCTGGCCAGAAGGTATCACTCGAAACGCAGATGCCCACTTCATAAGGAATATGTTCCATTTCAGCCGCATAGACCAAAAGCTGTGTCAAATCAAGATCAGCGACAGCGGGAAACTCAATAGGGGCATAATGGGTGCTTGTGCCTTCAAGACGGACAGCTCCCTTGATAATGACAACATCGCCCAGATCAAGAGAGTCCTTGATGGATCCTGTCGTTCCTACGCGAATGACCCGCTTAATGCCAAGACGGGCCAGTTCCTCAAGACAAATTGCCGTTGAAGGACCACCCATGCCTGTTGAAATAACAAGAATGGGCTGACTGGCCACTTGAGCCAAATAACTTGTATACTCCCGATGGCTCACGAGCTCCACAGCAGGTCCCATAGCCTCTGCCAATGATTGTACACGTCCAGGGTCACCTGGCAGAAGCGCAATTTTTGCGCCCATGAGCATGTTTTGGGAAAGGTGGGTATGATAGAGGATTTCCTCCGGTCTAGCATAGTAAGCCATAACAGTGCCTCCCTATATTTTCATCCGCCATTGCGGTCATGTTATTCTGTTCATATTATACCACAGCAAAGCGATCTTTTCGTGAATCAAGAGACAGGATTGTCTTGTTTTTTCTTGCCCATATGGAACGAACCGGTACACTTTTTCCTTATTTTTTCTCAAACCGTCCATTACATTTCAATCGCTTTCAACCTATAATGATTCCAATCATGTAATGAGGATGTGACCTTTTATGACCAAAGAACAAGTCCATAAGCTTACCTTGGCGGGTCTTTTTGCCGCCATGGCCTTTGCCTGTTTTTCCTACCTGCGCATTGAGATTCCCATGGGCATGGGTCTTACTGGAAAGATTTACGTGGGCCACGCCTTCATCATGGTTTCTGCCCTCCTCTTAGGCGCCAAATATGGGGCCCTTTCAGGAGCCGTGGGGCTCTTTCTTGCCGATGTCCTTGCGGGCTACACTACATCAGCACCGCCCACGTTCCTTGCAAAGTTTCTTCTGGGATGGGCGGTAGCCGAAGCAGGAAAACATCTATTTTCTGCTAAGCTAAATGCTTCTGCCACCTTGGGACGCGGCGTGCTCTTTGCCTGCCTGGTCGGATCCCTTGTGAACGTCGTGACAGAACCGGTCATCCGTTTTTCCTTCAAATACTTTATCCTTGGCGTTCCTTATGCCGTGAGCTATGCCTCTGCCATCAACTGCGCTGTCAGCATGGCTGTCAGCAACGTTGTTTCCAGTCTTCTTGCCGTAGTGCTCTGTAAGGCCACGGTGCCCATGATGGGATTCAAGAAAGCCTAAGAACAAGTGCATCAAAAAAGACCGATGAAGCAAAGGGACTTATCCCCTTCATCGGTCTTTTTTATTTTTCTTAGGCCTCAGCCTTTTTCATGGCCTCGGCCACAGCAGCTTCACAGCTTCTCATGGCAAGGATGGATTCCTCAAAAAGTTTATTGAGGTCCCAGCCCAGCATGTCAGCGCCTTCCTTAATAACGTCACGGCTGCAGCCCGCAGCAAAATGCTTGTCCTTGAACTTTTTCTTGAGGGATTTCACCTCCATGTCCTGGACACTCTTGGAAGGACGCATGAGAGCCGCAGCCCCAATAAGTCCAGAAAGTTCGTCCACGGCATAAAGGACCTTTTCCATCTCAAGTTCCGGCGCCACATCGCTGCAGCGAGGATAACCATGGCTGACGACAGCGTGGATGAGTTTTTCATCCCAGCCTTTTTTCCTGAGAATCTTGTCTTCTACGCGGCAATGTTCTTCCGGATATTTTTCATAGTCCAGATCATGGAGCAATCCTACAAGCCCCCAAAACTCCTCTTCATCCCCATAGCCCAAGGATTTTGCAAAATACCGCATGCAGCCTTCGACGGTCAGGGCATGCTGCCGATGAAAAGGTTCCTTATTGTATTCCTTGATGAGGTCCCATGCCTCTTGTCTTGTATTTGCCATCGTCTCTGCTCCTTCCTGGAAGTGTGGCTTCCTCACAATTCTACTTACCAGTATAGCACAGAAAGACCGTTTTACAGCCAAAAATGCCATACTGGATTATTGTTTCCTTTGTCCTATGTTCATCATTTTGCGTTCAATCAGAATCCAATCCTACGTTACTTCGTGGCCATGGACCACTACCTTACAGAGTTCATCATTTTGCGTTCAATCAGAATCCAATCCTACAGCTCCTCAATCGTTCAATTCCTCGTTCCTTAACTTTTCATAGTCAACATTAATGGTGCAGCTAAAAGAATTTTACTTATTTTGATGGCTTTCACTTTTAACTAGATGGAAATCGAATGAACAACCAAGATACGAAAATAGGCCATACGGAAAAAACACCGTGCTTTCAAAATACCCCTTAGCCAATAGTCCCACGACAGGACCGGAATTGCAAGAGGCTTAACAGGTGAACGGCATTAAGTAAGCGACCTGATTTACATCACCATGCCTTAAAAGGCTATAAAAATTGCTCCCTTGCCTTTCATATCCACCGCCAAACAATCCGTTTTCAATTCGAATATGTAAGCCCTTTTGTTTCGTTTCCTTGCCTTGGCAAGGCGAATTGACTCCATGAAGTGAATTCAGAGAGAAAAGACCAGACATAGAAAAGCCCGCATCCACAAAGGATGCAGGCTTCTTTTTTCGTTATTTGGCGTAATCGACGGCCCGGGTCTCGCGAACGATGACCACTTTGATCTGGCCAGGGTATTCCATATCCTCTTCGATACGTTTTGCCACATCGTGAGCGAGGATAACGGATGCATCATCATCAACCTTGTCCGGTTTGACCATGATACGGATTTCACGTCCGGCTTGGACAGCATAGCATTTTTCTACGCCATCGAAGGATTCTGCGATTTCTTCAAGCCGCGTCAAACGCTTGAGGTAAGTTTCCAGCGTTTCCCGACGGGCACCTGGACGGGCAGCGGAAATCGCATCCGCAGCCGAGACAAGGACGGCTTGGACAGAACTCGGTTCCACGTCTCCATGATGGCTCATGATGGTATTGATGACAATATCCGATTCATGGTAACGTTTGGCCACTTCTGCACCAAGATCGACATGAGAGCCTTCCACTTCGTGGTCAACAGCCTTGCCAATGTCATGGAGCAAACCAGCCCGTTTGGCTGAATTGACGTCAACGCCTAATTCAGCAGCCATGAGGCCAGCCAAATGCGCTACTTCCGTTGAATGTTTGAGGGCATTTTGACCGTAGCTCGTACGATACTTCATGCGTCCCAAGAGCTTGATCAGTTCAGGATGAAGGCCATGGACACCGGTCTCAAAGGTAGCCTGTTCGCCTGCTTCCTTGATTTTCTGATCCAGCTCCTTCTGAGCTTTTTCTACCATTTCCTCAATGCGGGCCGGATGGATACGACCATCATTGATGAGTTTTTCGAGGGCCACACGGGCCACTTCCCGACGAACAGGATCGAATCCGGAAATGATGACCGCTTCCGGCGTATCGTCGATGATGAGATCAATCCCAGTGAGGGTTTCCAACGTACGGATATTGCGGCCTTCGCGGCCAATGATCCGGCCTTTCATCTCATCGTTGGGGAGAGGAACAACAGTGACCGTCGTTTCAGCAACCTGATCGGCAGCACAGCGCTGGATAGCAAGGGAAATAATTTCCCGTGCCTTGGTCTCAGCTGTATCGCGGGCTTCTTGTTCCATGTCCTTGATGAGTTTGGCCTTATCGTGCTTGACTTCTTCTTGGACACTGTCAAGCAGTTCCTTTTTGGCTTCGTCACTGGTCAGTCCCGAAATTCGTTCGAGTTCCCCTACCTGTTTGGTATAAAGGGCATCGACACGTTCTTGGGATTCGCGCAGACGGTTGCTTTGTTCCAAAAGTTTTTCTTCCTTTTTCTCATAGGCATCCATCTTGCGGTCGACATTTTCTTCCTTTTGGACGAGGCGGCGTTCGCTCTTGGCCAGTTCTGCCCGGCGCTCCTTGTTTTCCCGTTCCATATCAGAACGCATGCGATGGATTTCTTCCTTGGCTTCAACAAGAAGTTCCTTCTTTTTGGCATCACCGGCTTTTTCTGCTTCTGCAACGATTTGGCGTGCCTGTTCTTCTGCTTTGCCGATTTTGGTTTCCGCAATGTTCTTACGTCCAAAATAACCGGCACCAGCACCGAGGACACAGGCAGCAATTACAATAAATACAGTAATGGGATCTATGATAGTACACCTCCTTTTTAGAGAATTTTCCTTCCATTTTTAAGACACAAACAAAGAAGGCAACCCTGAGGTTACCTCTTGACCCAATAATATGGATAGGAATATTTTATAGTATTTTGCAGGGAGTGTCAATCAAATGGCGTCTCCGGTCCCTTTTCCTTCTTGTAGCAGAAAAAGGAAGGGTCCCTATTTAAAAGGATCCTTCCTCTTCTTTATTTGGGATTTCCTCTTCCATCTCATCATAAACAGCAAGTGCCGCATAAAGACAGACCCCTGTAAAGCCACGGCTGGCAAGCTTTCTTGAAAGGGCCGCTTTGCCTTTGCGAGGTTCCGTTTGATATTTTTTTAGAAGCTTAGGAACTTCTTTCCGCGCAAACTCCTCCGCCCGCTCCCGTTCTTCCTCTTCGGAAACACCATCCAGCATATCTTTCACGACAGATGCCGGGATCTGCCGTTTTTCAAGCATGAGCCGAAGGTAATTTCGTCCATAGATGCCTTTTCTTCGCCAAGCATCAACGACATATCCGGCACAGCGAACATCATCAACAAAATGGCGCTCCCTAAGGGCCGCAAGGACCCTGTCCTGAAGCTCTTTATCACAGCCTCTTTCCGCAAGTTTATCCCGCAGTTCAAGGGAACTATGGTCCCGCATGGCAAGCCGGTCCAAGGCAAAATTATAGGCGTCGGCATAGGTGAGGAGCATTTTCTTGGGCTTAGCCCACACTGTCCGGATCTCCCTCCGGTTTTAAGATGTCTTCTGTTTGCGGGGCTGCTTCAAGGGCTGTCAGTCCGGCCGCTTCGCGGATACGATTTTCAATTTCAAAGGCCATTTCTGGGTGGTTCTTAAGAAACTCTTTCGTGTTTTCACGGCCCTGACCAATGCGTTCGTCCCCATAGGAGTACCACGCGCCGCTCTTACCAACGATGTTGTAAAGTACCCCCAAATCAACGAGGCATCCTTCGTGGGAAATCCCTTCTCCATACATGATATCGAATTCGGCCTGTTTGAAGGGAGGAGCTACCTTGTTCTTGACAACTTTGACACGGGTCCGGTTGCCGATGATGTCGTTGCCACTCTTGAGGCTCTCAATACGCCGTACATCCATACGAACCGTCGAATAGAACTTCAGGGCACGGCCACCCGTCGTTGTTTCCGGATTTCCGAACATGACACCCACTTTTTCACGGATCTGGTTGATAAAGACCGTCGCCGTACGGCTCTTGGAAATGATTCCCGTCAGTTTGCGCAGGGCCTGACTCATGAGACGAGCTTGAAGGCCAACGTGGGAATCGCCCATATCTCCCTCAATTTCCGCTTTTGGAACAAGGGCAGCAACGGAGTCGATGACAATGATGTCAATAGCGCCGCTGCGGACCAGGGCATCGCAAATTTCAAGGGCTTGTTCGCCCGTATCAGGCTGGGAAATCAAGAGGTTATCGATATCAACACCGAGATGGCGGGCATATTCCGGATCAAGGGCATGTTCAGCATCGATGAAGGCAGCGTAGCCTCCCCGTTTTTGCGCCTCAGCAATCATATGAAGGGCGACCGTCGTCTTACCAGAAGACTCTGGTCCATAGATTTCAATGATACGGCCACGGGGAATCCCGCCTACACCAAGGGCAATATCAAGGGACAACGCTCCTGTGGGAATGGTTTCAATATTCATCTTGGCACTGGCTGCCCCCAATTTCATGATGGAGCCTTTGCCAAAGTCCTTTTCAATTTGTTTGACTGCCGCGTCAAGGGCTTTGCCCTTTTCCGTTTCCATGCTCATTCCTTCATCTCCTTGTCAGTAATTACACATTCTATTATACAAACATTAGTTTGCGTCGTCAAGTTTTGCGTGTTTCCGGGGAAGAGCCTTCAGCTCTTCCGGCGTAAAGAGATATTTTTTACCACAGTAATGGCAGCGGACTTCGGTCTGGGGATCATCCAGCATGGAAGAAAACTCTGCTTCCGGCAGTCCTTCCAGCATGTGGGCGACCTTATCCCGACTGCAGCTGCAGTGAAAGGAAACAGGATGACAGTCAAGGATTTCCACGGCCATACCTTTTCCGATAAGCCGGATCATGTCTTCCGGACTGTGGCCAGAACGAAGCAGTTCTGTCACGTATGGCAAGGTAATGCAGTTATTTTCAAGCGTTTCGAGGAACTCATCGCTCGCGCTGGGAAGAGGCTGAACAAAATAACCTCCTGAAACGGCAATGGAGCCATCTTTATCGACAAGGACACCCAAAGCCACGACAGAAGGGGTCTGTTCCGAATCAAAGAGATACTTTGTCAGGTCTTCGGCAATCTCGCCGCTCTTTAAAAGGGCATAGCCGTTGAAGGGCATGCCCTTTTCCGGGCAGCGCGTCACAATAACGACGCCTTCATGACCTACACCGCCGCCAACATCAAGTTTGCCCTTTTTAAGGGGCAGCATGACTTCTGGATGTTCCACAAAGCCGCGAACCGTATAATTTGTGGCATCGGCCATGACCTCACCCAAGGGTCCATTGCCCTTGAAGCGGATGGTCACGCCTTCACCGTCCTTCATCGTGGCTGCAAGCAGCAGTGCGCCAGCTGCCGTGCGGCCCAGAGCGGCTGCGGCGACAGGACTCAGTCCGTGGATTTTATTCATATATTGTGTCAGGTGGGTTGTCGTCACGGCATAGACCCGGGCATCCCCGACAGTCGCCCGAATCAGGACATCTTCCTGGGTCATTTTAGAGCTGCCTCATAAGATTGATCATTTCAATCATGGATGCGGCCGTATCAGAGCCCTTGTTGCCGGCTTTGGTGCCAGCCCGTTCAACGGCTTGTTCGATATTTTCCGTGGTCAGGACGCCAAATCCGCAGGGAACACCCGTTTCCATATTGACAAGGGCAATTCCTTTGGAAACTTCATTGCAGACATAATCATAGTGACTTGTTGCGCCGCGGATAACAGCACCAAGGCAGATGATTCCATCATATTTACCGCTTTGGGCCATTTTCTTTGCGACCAGGGGAATCTCAAAAGCACCGGGCACCCAGGCAACCGTGATATCTTCCTCACGGGCCCCATGACGGACAAGGGTATCTTCTGCACCGGAAAGGAGCTTACTCGTAATGAATTCGTTGAAACGAGCGACGACAATCCCGAATTTGAGGCCTTGAGCCAGCAGTTTTCCTTCTACAATGTTCATTTCTTTTCTACCTCCACATCTTTTTCATGAAGCACATGGCCCATACGAACCTGCTTAGTGACCATATATTTATGATTGTAACAATTATCTTCCATAATGATTGGCACCGTTTCCGTAATGGTAATGCCGTACCCGGAAAGGCCGGCCCGTTTGGCGGGGTTATTCGTCATAAGACGGATGCTCGTCAGTCCCAGGTCGGAAAGGATCTGTGCACCGATACCATAGTCACGCTGATCCGGTTTAAAGCCCAGTTTTACATTGGCATCAACCGTATCAAGTCCCTGATCCTGCAAGGCATAGGCCCGGAGTTTATTGGCAAGCCCGATGCCTCGGCCTTCCTGACGCATATAAAGAACGACACCGCAGCCTTCTTTTTCAATCATGCGCAGAGCCGTACCCAGCTGGTCGCCGCAATCACAGCGCATGGAGCCCAAGGCATCCCCCGTAAGGCATTCGGAGTGGACACGGACAAGAACGTTCTTTTTGCCGGCCACATCGCCCTTGATAACAGCAACATGACACAGATCATCCAAATCGTTTTCGTAGCCAATGGCCCGGAAACTTCCGTACTTACTAGGCAGGGCGACATCTGCAATCCGGTGGACCATCTTTTCATTCTTTTTGCGATAGGCTACCAGATCAGCCACCGTGATGAACGTAAGGCCAAATCTTTCAGCAAAACGGGCCAGTTCTGGCGTACGGGCCATGGTTCCATCTTCGCTCATGATTTCGCAGCAGATTCCGGCTGGGGTAAGACCGGCAAGGCGGCACAGGTCCGTCGTGGTTTCTGTGTGCCCCGTACGGCGCATGACGCCGCCAATGACACTGCGCAGGGGGAAGACATGGCCAGGGCGTCGGAAGTCAGCCGGCAGGGCCTTAGGATCGGTTAATTTCTTGATGGTATAGGCCCGTTCTGCAGCCGAAATTCCTGTCGTGGTATCGACATGATCAATGGAAACCGTAAAGGCCGTTTCATGATTATCCGTGTTGTTGGCCACCATAGGTTCCAGTTGGAGGCGATCCAAAATCTTCCCGTCACAGGGGGCACAGATGAGGCCCTTGGCGTGGGTCGCCATGAAGTTGATGGCTTCCGGCGTCACAAAGTCAGCAGCCATGATCAGATCACCTTCATTTTCACGGTCTGGATCATCGGTCACAAGAACCATTTTACCGGCTTTGATGTCGGCAATGGCTTGTTCGATGGTCCCAAATTGATATTCTTTTTCCATATCCTTCATCTCCTTAGAGGAATCCATTTTCAAGAAGGGATGCCTTTGTAAGGCCCCCATCTAATTTATGATTAATGAGTTTTTCCACATATTTTCCGAGGATGTCCGTTTCCAGGTTCACCGCGTCACCAACCTTCTTTTTCCCCAAGGTCGTATCCTTAACAGTCAAAGGGATCAGGGACACGGAAAAGGCAGTTTCCGTCACATCCGTTAGCGTAAGACTGATGCCGTCAATGGCAATGGAGCCTTTTTTCACCATATAATGCAGGAGCTCCTTAGGTGCCGTTATGGTTGTCACCTTAGCAATCCCTTCAGGTACAATACGAGAAATTGTACCGACTCCGTCCACGTGGCCGAGAACCAGGTGTCCATCAAGGCCGGCTCCCAGTTTCAGGGTCTGTTCAAGATTGATGGGATCGCCTTTCTTTAACAAACCAATGGTCGTATGGCGGACCGTTTCAGGCATGACATCTACAGTAAAGCAGTGGGCATCATAATGGGTCACTGTCAGGCAAGCCCCATTGCAGCATACACTTTCACCAACAAAAAGGGTCAGCGGAATCTTTTTTGCTTCAATGGTCAGACGATAAGAACTGCCTTCCCGACGAAGGGCATCCACACGACCCATTTCAGCAATCAGACCGGTAAACATCTGTCACACCCCCTTACGGGTAAGGCCCGTAACCAAAAGATCAGGTTCAAGGGGCAAAGTGGTCACTTCCTGAAGCGTCACTTTCTGCTCCATCGTGCTCGCGCCTTGACCGCCAATGGCAGGACGGCTTTTATTCCCGCCAATGAGGCTCGGTGCAATGAAAGCATAGACCCGTTCAACCAAGCCTGCATCAAAGAAAGCTCCATGGATATCGCTGCCTCCTTCGACAAGGACGCTGGTCACATCTTTTTTGGCAAGTTGCTGCAGGAGGTCAGAAAGATCCACATGCCCGTCCCTTTCCGCAGCCGTGAGGACCGAAACACCCGGCAGGTCAGCAAAGGCCCTGACCTTTTCCTGAAGGGCCTGCGGCGTGACGACAAGAAGCGTGTCTGCCGCCCCATCCGTAAAGACCTTACGTTCCAAGGGAAGGGACGCCTTGCTGTCAAGGATGATACGCAGGGGATTTTTTCCTTCCACGAGACGTACGGTAAGGGATGGATCATCCTGGGCCACGGTTTCTCGGCCCACCAGGATGGCGTCATACCAGCTGCGCAGGCGATGCGCATACGTTCTTGCCTTGACCCCGGTAATCCACTTGGAATCGCCAGAAACCGTAGCAATCTTGCCATCAAGGGTCATGGCGTACTTTAGAGCCACAAACGGACGGCCCGTCTTCATATAATGCATGAAGATCTCGTTTTGCCTGTAGGCTTTGTCTGCAAGGACACCGCTTACGACCTCAACACCTGCTTCTTCAAGGCGGCGAAAGCCGCGCCCCGATACACGGGGATTGGGGTCTGTGGCCGCGGCAACAACTTTTTTGATACCGGCCTTGATCAAGGCCTCACAACAGGGACCCGTCCTGCCATAGTGGGAACAGGGCTCCAAAGTCACATAAGCCGTAGCGCCTGCAGTCTTCTCGCCTGCGTCGTCCATGGCATTGATTTCGGCATGGGGCTCACCGGCCTTGTGATGATACCCTTTTCCCACCACGTGTCCATCAGGACTTACAATGACACATCCGACGAGCGGATTGGGACTTGTCGCCCCGCGGGCCTTTTCAGCAAGATCCAGGGCCATCTGCATATATTCCTCATCAGTCAAATTTGTTCACCTTCCTTAAAAAAGGCCATGCCTTCTCCTCGGGGAGATAGCACGGCCTTTACGGTTCTGTGGCTACACTGTCTTTTCTCATCCAGACTCTACTGTCGGTATTGGAATCTCACCAATTCATGCCCGAAGGCTCGCGGACTGTACCGCCGGTTGGGAATCTCACCCTGCCCCAAAGACAATTCCTATGAAATTGCGTCCTTATTATAACACAAGTCCCGACGCAAGAAAAGGGGGGGCCGGAGAGGCAATGTGCCTCCGGTCCCCCGCTCCCATCAGGAAAACAAGCTGATCTTGGTGCGTGTTCCATTTTCTGATACATAATAGAGATCGCCCATGTGAAGCTTTCCATCCAGAAGCTCAAACTGAGGCGCCACAATATCGCCGGATACGGATTTAATGGTCACATCATCAAACTTCAGCCGCTTATATTGATTGGAAAAAGCGCCACTGATTGAATCAAACTTTACAAGGGCATAGATTCCCTTGCCTGAAGTGAAGGTCCCATAGGTCACCGTGGACCGATTGTCCCCGTTGCAGCTCATGGTCAGATCCAGCTGGACCAGGGTCCTGAAGAAGGGAACCCCAGCGGCATCTTCACTATGAAGGTCGTGACCTTTGACATAGACATCATAGGCCTTGGTATCGATATTAAAACCGCCCGAGGCATCACAGGTGCCCCCAAAAACGTCAGCCGTCACGTTTTGGGCTCCAATATAACCGTCCTTGTACTTGAAATCGCCTCTTACATTGGTAAATTTAAGACCGGGCAAGTTCAGATTCTTCATATACAGCTGACCGATAATGATGGGTTCAGGCAATTTCCCTGTGACGGCTGCACTGGCCGTCACAGTTTCATGGATGTTGAGTCCAGTCCCCAGACTCGACGGATTGAGTTCACGGATGCCAAGATTGAGGTCATAAGTCGATACGGCAGGTTTCAAATCCACCGATCCTTGAATATCGACACCGCCCCCTTCCAGGGTTCCGCCCAGTTCCCCCGTGGAAAAGTCAATATCGATGCGGTCCTTGCTGTCATAATGGATGGCTGCATTGACATCCTTGAAGGTATGGACACGTTCCTTATAATATGCGGTAACCCTACAATGATTAAGGATGAGGTCCACATCAAGATTCTTTACTTTGACATCAAAATTCGGTTTCTTTTTTCCCTTTCCCTTTTTTTCTTTCTTCGGTTCCACCATATGGAAGCCGCGTATATGCATCTTATTGTCAAAGGAGAGCTCGATGCTGGCTCCGTTCAGTTCTACATTTGTGATGGTCGATGTCGAAGGACGGCGCATGATCAGATCCAAGGGTTTTACATGGAAATGACCATCAGGAACCGTTACTTTCGTACCGCTTTCATCCAAGGTCCAGACAAGATCCTCAAAGTGAACATGACCCAAAGGGGTTGCCGTAAGGCGCCCTACGGTAATGGTGCCTTCCAAGAAGTGCTGACGGGCGGCAATCATATTAAAGATGGCAGCCGCCTGGAGACTCAAGGCGTAAGCCACGGCAAAAAGGCCCACGATAACAGCAAAGACAATCCCGAGCGTATACTTGACCTTCCTTTTATGGCAGGACCAAAATTCGTGTCTATTCATGATTAGCGCAGATAACTAATTGCCTTTTTCATGTCAGGGGAGCCAAAAATATAGGACCCAGCAACAAGGACATCCGCGCCAGCCTCCCGCACAGCCTTGCCGGTTTCCTTATTGATTCCCCCATCCACTTCAATCAGGGTCTTATAACCGCCTTGTTTGATGCGTTCTTTCAAGCGGTGAATCTTATCAATGCTCGTTTCAATGAACTTCTGTCCTCCAAAACCAGGATTCACGGACATAATAAGAACCATATCCGCATAAGGGAGGACTTCTTCCACAAAGCAAAGAGGAGAAGCAGGGTTCAGGGCGACACCAGCCTTGATGCCCTTGCCATGAATGGCTTCCAGGACACGATGAAGGTGTTTCGTTGCTTCGGTGTGGATGACAATCATGTCAGCGCCAGCAGCTGCAAAAGCATCCACATAATTTTCCGGCTGTTCCACCATGAGATGACAGTCAAAGAACATATCGGTCTTCTTACGCAGACATTTTACTACAGGCGCTCCAAAGGTCAGGTTGGGTACAAAGCGTCCGTCCATGACGTCAATATGGACCCAGTCGGCACCGGCCGCCTTGATGCGGGCCGTTTCGTCGGCAAGACAGGAAAAATCAGACGATAGGATGGAAGGTGCTATAAGCGTCATCGTTTTTTACCTCTTTTCTTTTGTTCCGCCAATTCCTGACGGATCATGATACTGGAATCATACCGACTTTGGGCAATCTTTCCTTCTTGAAGTGCGGCTTTGACGGCACAATCCGGTTCATGGGTGTGAGTGCAGCCCGTAAAGCGGCACTGTCCTGCATAAGGGGCCAATTCGCGAAAACCCGCTTCGACAGAAGGCAATTCTAATTCTCGCAGGTCAATATTGCCAAAACCCGGCGTATCGACAATGAAGCCCCCTGCAAAAGGAAGAAGCTGCGCAAAACGCGTTGTGTGACGGCCTCGGCCAATCTTTTCACTGACGGCGCCTGTTTCAAGCGTCAAAGACGGGTCCAAATGGTTGAGGAGGGTCGACTTTCCTGCCCCGGAAGGGCCGCCGAAAGCCGATGTGAGACCGGTCATCTTTGCTCGAATGGGGTCAAGACCCTTTCCCTTTCGAGCTTCGACAAAATAGACAGGATAGCCTAACGGTTCATAGATGGCTCGTATCTGTTCAAGAAAGCCTTCCGCTGCCAGATCACACTTATTGATAACAAGGGCGGCAGGGATGTCATAGGCTTCAGCCAGGGCCAGGAGCTTATCAATGAGAAGGAAACTTGGGGCAGGATCTTTAGCAGCAAAGACGGCAAAAAGCCAATCCAGGTTTGCAACCAAGGGGCGCTGAAGGAGGTTCCTGCGCGGCAGGATAGTTTCAATCATGCCTTCTTCGCCCCTTGTCTCCAAGGTCACCCAGTCTCCGGCGGCAAGAAGGAAGCGAGCTTTTTTGAGCCGCCCCCGAACCTTTGCGGTATAAGTAACACCGTCACGCCCCAGGACGTAATAGTATCCGTTATAGGTCTTGATGATTCTGCCTGTAATCTCACTCAAAGGGAACGATCCTCCACTAGCGCGCCATTGACATAGAACTGGACACTGGCATCCTGTCCCAACGTTACGGTTTCCCTAAGGCGGGTTCCTGGCGCAGCGGACCCCGAATAAAGGACGCGGGAACTTGTGGCATCACTGGCCACGATTTTCACCTGTTTGGCACTGCCGCTGCCAGGAACCGTAAAGGAAACGGTATAGGTCTTTGCGGCTTGGGAAGGAGTCCCACTAGTTTCCTTCTGTTTCTTTTCTTCTTTTTTACCGCCGGAAACAATGAGAGTAACCACACTGCCTTCGGAAAGAACTTTGCCAAATTCCGGTTCAGCTCCTATGACGGTACCCTTAGGGGCGCTGTCTTCCTTGGTCGTGACACTGCCTACCATAAGGCCCATGGAAGACAGCCGTTCCCGGGCATCCGAAAGGGTAAGGCCCTTAAGGTCCGGTACGACGCTCTGTCCCTTGGAGATATTGACCACCAAGTCCACTTTGGTTCCAGCAGCCACTTTCTTCCCGGCTTCGATATCCTGACTGAGTACGGCTCCTTGAGCAGCCCCCTCCTTGTATTGAACGGTCACTTTCCCAACAGCAAGCTTTGCTGCATGGAGCATTTCGGTTGCCTCGGCCAGGTTCTTGCCTTTTAGGTCGGGAACCACACCAGGTTCAGCTCCCTTGCTGACCGTCAGCTGGATCTTCCGGCCAGCTTTGACATGGCTTCCAGCACCAGGGCTCTGTTTGATGACTGTTCCGGTTGGCACCTTGGCATCAAATTCTTCCTTCAAGGTAAAATCAAGGTTATTGTCCTTAAGGATGGCTTCCGCTTCCACAAGGGTCTTTCCCTTGACGTCCGGCACGGCAATATCCCCGCTGGAATATCCGACAAGGCCATAAATAAGGGCCGACAGCAAAAAGATGGCGCCAATGAAAAGGCCCAGCATCTTCTTGGTTTTATTCTTCTTGGGCGGCTCCTTTTCACCCGCGGCAGCTCCGTTGTCTGGATTTTCATCCCGCAGCGGCGTTTTATGCAAAAGGCCGTCCCCCATTTCCTCGCTGCGAATAATGATGGTTTCGTCACTCACCCCTTTATGGTGAGGGGAAAGCGATTCTTCCGCAGCCGTTTCCGCCTTACGCAGACGCGTCTCCACGCGGCGAAGGTCACTTAGGAAATCATCATCCGTCTTATAGCGAAGCAGGGGATTTTTGGCAAGGGCCTTGGTTACAATAGCGTCTAGGTCATAGGGAATTTCCGGGTCATAGCGACGGGCCGAGGGCGTCGGTGAAGTCAGGTGCTGCCGCGCCACTTCAGCCGGCGTATCCCCGTCATAGGGAAGCTGCCCGGTAAGCATCTCAAAAAGGACGACGCCAAGGGAATAAAGATCTGACTGAGCCGTTACCGGTTTTCCTGCGGCCTGTTCCGGCGATAGATAATAGACGGAACCAATGACGCCCCGTTCTTCGGACTCTGAGGGCTGCCCAAAGGCACGGGCAATCCCAAAGTCAGTAATCTTGGCGACCCCTTTCGTATCAATGAGGATATTCTGGCTCTTGACGTCACAATGAACGATGGCATGGTCATGGGCCTGCTTCAGGGCTGATGCAATGCCAATGGCATATTTGACAGCCGTTTGGTAATCAAGGGCACCGCTATCGGTAATGACTTCCTTGAGGGTCCTGCCTACGACATATTCCATAACGATGTAGTTGATGTCGTGTTCACTGCCAAAATCATAGATATTGACAATATTGGGGTGAGAAAGACCGGCTGCATTGCAGGCTTCCTGCCGGAAACGAGCGACAAAGTCCTTGTCCTGAATGAACTGATCCCGCAGGATCTTGATGCCCACGTCACGATGAAGAACCGTATCATATCCATGGAACACTTCGGCCATACCGCCGCCGCCCACTTTATCAATGATTTCATAACGATGATTGAGGGTTATTCTTTCTTCCATTCCGCAGCCTCCAGATCAATGATGATAAAGGAAATATTATCGTCACCGCCGGCCGTCATGGCCCCATTCATAAGGCCATCAGCCAGCCGGTCAAGATTCCGGTCTCCCATGATCCGTTCAATCTCGGCTTCGGAAATCATATTGGTGAGTCCATCGGAACACAGGAGCAGCTTCTGGGCACTGCCCAAGAGGATTTCAAAGGTATCGACAGCCACAGTTGGCTCCACCCCCACAGCACGGGTAATGACGTGCTTCTGGGAAGAGGTCCGTGCCTCCTCAGCCGTAATTTTCTTATGGCGCAGGAGTTCTGCCACATAGCTGTGGTCGCTCGTGACCTGCCGGAGCAGTCCCTCTCCATAAAGATAGATTCGGCTGTCTCCTACATGGGCCACATAGGCCGTTTCCCGGTTCGGCAGGTAAAGGGCCGTCAAGGTAGTCCCCATACCGGAAAGTGCTTTTTTTTCACTGGCAAGGTCGAAAATCTTTTTATTGATCCGAATGATTGCCGTTTCCAGGGAGGAAAGAATGTTTGTACGGTCCACCTGGGAAAGATCGAGGCTTTCCAAAAGATGGACGGCCTCATAACTTGCTACTTCCCCGGCATCGGCCCCACCCATGCCATCGGCAATGGCAAAAAGGTCTGGTTCCCGGACAAGGACACTGTCCTCATTGTTATGACGCACAAGACCGCGATTGGTCCGGCTGACTGCAATCATGCTTGTTCCTCCTTCAACTGGCTGGCCCGGAGCTGTCCACAGGCGGCATTGATATCCTTGCCCATTTCCTTCCGGACCGTCACATTGATATGACGCTTCTTGAGGTACTGGAAAAAGCGGTCCACATCCCGGTCTTCTGGGCGTCTAAAGCCTTTTTCCGGGACGGGATTGGCCGGAATGAGATTGACAACGCATTCCTTGCCCGAAAGGGCCTCAGCAAGAGCCCGGGCGTCTTCCTCACGATCATTGATACCCGCAAGGAGGATATATTCATACATGACCTGACGGCCATTCATCTTTTCATAACGGCTGGCTGCGTCAATCACCTCAGGAAAAGGATACTTCCCGTTGATAGGCATAAGGCGGTCCCTCAAAGCGCCAGTTGCCGCATGGAGGGAAACCGCAAGATTGATGGTCCGTCCCTGCCGCGTCATTTCTTCAATGCCGGGAACAATACCGCAGGTCGAAATCGTCATATTGCGGTAGCTGATGCATTGTCCCTTGTCATGATGCATCAAGTCAAGAGCAGCCAACACATTGTCAAGGTTCAGCATGGGCTCTCCGCTCCCCATGATGACGATACGGCTGACACGTTCTCCCTTGGGGAGGAGAACATGATCGAAATAGTAAAGCTGGGCGAGGATTTCTCCAGCCGTAAGATTACGCATGAAACCATGAAGACCGCTGGCGCAGAAGGTACAGTTCATGGCGCAGCCCACTTGACTGGAAAGACACGCGCTGTAACCATAGTCATGATGCATAAGGACCGTCTCGACCGACGCCCCGTCAGAAAGACCAAGAAGGACCTTGTGAGTGAGCCTGTCCGCAGAATCATACGTGCGAAGAACTTTCACCGCGCCGGAAAGGATGCTATAGGTTCCTTCAAGAAGGGACCGATTCTCCTTGGAAAGGTTCGTCATTTCTTCAAAGGTCGTCGCCCCTTTTTCATAGATCCAACGGAAAACTTGCTCCGCCCGAAACTTCTTGAGTCCTAAAGCAAGGAATTCATCCTGCATCTGCTCAAGGGTAAGGCCCAAGATTTCTTTTTTTGTCATTTCATTCCACCTTCTCAAACAGGGCCAGATAGAACCCATCAATACCATCCCGCCAGGGAAGGATCTGGAGTTCTTCCACCCGCTCTCCCGTCACAGGATGGAGGAAGGCCTTGCTGCGAAATTCAGGATGGCTTTCCAGAAAGGCCGTGCGGACACGGCTGTTCTCATCCCGTTCCAAGGTACAGGTACTGTATAGGAGCCTGCCGCCGGGCTTCACACAAGCCGCGGCCTGGGCAAGGATCTTTTTCTGGAGGGGTGGGAACTGACTGAGGGTCCGTTCCTTTTTGGTCCAGCGCGCTTCTGCCCGACGGTTAAGGACACCGAGCCCCGAACAAGGCGCATCGACAAGAACCGCGTCAGCCCGATTTTCAAAACCAGGAAGGGGCTTTGTTCCATCATGAAGCAGGGCACGGATATTCGTGATCCCAAGACGAGTCGCATTTTCTTCAATAAGGGTAAGACGATGGTCATGGATATCCATGGCAATGATTTTCCCCTTGTTTTCCATCTTTTGCGCCAGATGGGTTGTCTTGCCGCCTGGGGCAGCACAAAAATCAAGGACCAAGTCCCCCGGTTTAGGGGCAAGCACATCTGCATCCAGCATGGAACTTTCATCTTGGATGTAAAGGAAGCGTCCCCATTCCTTCATGAGGGTTTCAAGGCTGGGTAAATGCCGGCAAACAATCCCGTCAGGTGACCATTTGGAAGGTTCCACCTCACAGCCATCAGCCTGGAGCCGCTCCAAGAGGGTCTTTCTGGATATGAAAAGGGTATTGACGCGCAGGCAAAGGGACGGAACTGCATTATCATAAGCACACATAGCCTCCGCTTCGGGAAGTCCAAAGCGGAACTTCCAGCGTCGCACGAGCCACTCAGGATGATAATAAGTAAGGGCCAGACGCAGTGTCGCGTCCTCTTCTTTCTGCGGGAACTGCCATGTAGCCTTGGTCCGTGACAGTTGGCGCAGGACCCCATTCACGAGCTTGACACTGTTTTCATTCACATAATAACGGGCCAGGTTGGCACACTCATTGACAGCGGCCGAATCTGGGATACGTTCGAGATAAAGGATCTGATAAGCCCCCATACGGAGGATGGTGCGCAGACGAGGTGCCATCTTCCGAAAGGGACGGTTGATGACCCTGCACAGGTACCAATCAAGGGTCCCCGTTGTCTTCACGGTTCCGTAGACAAGTTCCGTACACAGTTTACGGTCGAGCGAAGACAACCCATTTCCCCTCAGGGCCTTATTCAGAGCAAGATTTGCATAGGCACCGCGTTCATAGATCTCATCGAGGACAAGCAGGGCCAGTTCCCTTGGATTTTGGGCATCATGCATGGTCATTATCCTTTCCACTGATAAAGGTCTTGATTTCTTCTTCGATGGCATCAATATCTACACTGGTGTTGAAACAGGGCCCATTGGGACGCCGGTTCAAGACGCCAATGACGGGCATGGGAAAGACATCTTGAATACCGCTTGTAAGGTCGCGCTCACAGGCCACGGCTAGGATAGCCTTCGGACGCACCTTCTTTACGGCCTGCCGGGCAAGGGTTCCGCCGGTTACGATATAGACATGAACGCCATATTTCTGGGATAGATGAAGCAGGTCCCCAACGCCGCAGCGACCGCATTGATGACAGTTATGGATGTCCCGTGTAACCTTGTAGGGACAGGTATCCAGCTGCAGGCAGTGAGGCGTGAGAATCATGAGACGGTCCGCAGGCACTTTGATGTGCTGGCGCCGGACCAAATGGTTGCTCACTTCGATAAAAGACTGCTCTATCCGCATCTTTGAAATGTGCATCATCTCCCCAAGGAAGATAGCAATGGGGTAAATCAGGTTGATGACATTCCACGCCCAGAAATAAAAGAACCGGATCGTAGGGAATCCCAGAATGGCCAGGACAATCCCACCAATCCCCACAAAAAGGCTGAGGGCAAGAAAAAGAACTGCAAGACCCACAACAAGGGGCAAGGCGGGATGTAATGCGGCAAGACCGGGAACCATGATGTGCCACAGGCCATACGCTGCTCCGCCCATAAGAAGGGCGGCAAGGGAAATAAGCACAATAAAAAGCCGTTTCTTAGGTCTACTCACGATTATCATTCCTTACGAAAGGATCTCTCCAACTGCAATCTGCTGACCATTTACAAATGACTGGGCCGCCATTGCCCGTTTGCCTTCAGGCTGACATTCAAGGACAGCAAGGACGCCCGTGCCGCAGGCAATGTGAAAGCCCTTGCTGTCTGCCTCGAGGATCTGTCCTGGTTGAGCTTGCTCAGCCGATCCGGGAAGAACATGGCTCTTCCAAACCTTCAGTCGTTTGCCGTCCGGCAGAATCGTATACGTGCCCGGCCAGGGGTTAAAGGCACGAATCTGATTGTGAAGGGCATCTGCAGAAAGCGTCCAGTCAAGATGTTCCATATCCCGCGTGATCAGCGATGCGTACGTTGCTTTGGTCTCTTCTTGGGGTTCTGCGGTCACGGTCCCTGCTGATAGGTCATCAATGGTCTGAAGAAGCAGGGCAGCGCCCTTTTCCTTTAATTCATCATGAAGTTCACCCTGCGTCATTTCCGGCCCAATGGGCACGGAAACTTTTTCCAGCATGGCGCCTGTATCCATTCCGGTATCCATCTGCATAATGGTCACGCCAGCTTTTTTCTCGCCCTTTAAGATTGCATAATGAATAGGTGCGGCGCCGCGGTAGGCCGGCAGCAGGGAAGCATGGACATTGATGCAGCCAAAAGGCGGCAGGTCCAATAGAGCCTTGGGCAGGAACTGTCCAAAAGCCGCTACGACGATCAAATCAGGGGAAAGGCGCTTCATTTCTTCCATAAAGGCCGGATCTTTCACCCGTTCCGGTTGAAGGACCGGCAGATTCACGGCAAGGGCATATTCCTTGACCGCACTCATCATCAGCTTATGGCCCCGTCCCTTGGGACGGTCCGGCTGGGTCACAACAGCAAGAATCTCATGTTTTTGCTGTTTCACTAAGGCCCGGAGACTGGAGGCAGCAAATTCCGGGGTTCCCATAAATACAAGCTTCACGATTTATTCCGCCTTCCTTTTGGGGCTCAGGCTCAAGGCCCGATCAATGAAGAGGATCCCATCCAAATGATCACATTCATGCTGCAGGGCACGAGCTAGGAGCCCGCTTGCTGTAAGGCGCCAATGACCGCCTTTGCGGTCCTGGAACCGGACCGTCACTTCAGCCGCGCGTTTAACTTCCCCTTCATAATCATCCACGCTGAGGCATCCTTCCGTATCGATTTCCTCGCCTTTGAATTCAGAAAGGACAGGATTTACAAACTCCCGGATGCCTGCCCCATCGTCGGCATCAATGACAATCATACGCTTGGAAAGGCCAATTTGGGGAGCAGCCAGGCCGCAGCCGTTGTTGGCATACATGGATTCAGCCATGGCTTTCAGGGTCTTTTCCAATTTCTTATCAAAACGGGTAACGGCTTCTGCCTTCTCGCGAAGGATTGGAGCCCCAACTTTTACAATCGGTAATAGGGACATGGTTCTCTCCTTTTTATCATTCATGCGGTCTTTTTCTTCCCACTCAGGAAAAGTGGGCCTTGACGCAGTTATTTTACCCTTTATTCTATCACATATGACCAGGGGAATGCACGTTTTTAGACGGCAATGCCGCAAAGCCAAAAAGGGCCATTGCAGATGGCCCTGCAATGGCCTCTAGATAACGCTGATGGGATCGACATCAAAATATAGGTTTCCATTTTCCAGAAATCCAGAAGCCCGGATCCAGTCCTTGATTGGCTTCATATGCTGGCTCTTGATGAGGACATTGACGCGCCAGACCCTGTTAACAACGGGCACAAGGGCCGGAAAGGGCCCAAGGATCTGGTATGGCACCTTAGACTCCAACTGAAAGGCTTCCAAGGCATTAACAAAGCGCTGGGCAAGTTCCAAGGCTTTTGTCTCACTTTCATGATGAACCGTCATCTTCAGCATGGTCACAAACGGCGGATATTGAAGATCCTGACGCTGCTTCAGCTCATCCCGGGCAAAGGATACGTAATCTTGTTCGGCCGCCATGCGCAGGATAGGATTTTCCGCATCGTAGGCCTGAAAAATAACACGTCCCGGCTTATCCCCCCGCCCGGCTCGGCCAGCCGCCTGTGTCAAAAGGGCAAAACAGCGCTCACCGCTGCGAAAGTCAGGCAAGTTGAGGGTGGAATCAGCAGAAAGGATTCCGACAAGAGTCACATTGGGCACATCATGTCCCTTGGCAACCATCTGTGTTCCCAAAAGGACGTTGTACTCGCCGCTGCGAAAAGCGCGCATGATCTTTTCATGGGAAAATTTCCTTGCCGTCGTATCCTGATCCATCCGCAAGGGACGGATGCCTTCGCAGAGGGTCCTGAGACTCTCTTCTGCCTTTTCCGTTCCCGTTCCAAAAAAACGGATCCGTTTGCTCCCGCATTTGGGACAGACCTTAGGTACCGGTTCTGTGTGACCGCAGTAATGACAGACAAGCTGTGCCTGTTTGGCATGATACACAAGGGCGACGGCACAATTGGGACACTGGATTGATTCACCGCAGTCACGACACATGACAAAAGTCGAAAAACCGCGGCGGTTAAGCAGGATAATAGCCTGCTCACCGGACTTGACCGTCTCTTCAATGGCATCACGGAGCGTATCGGAAAAGACGCTTTTATTGCCTTTTTGCAGCTCTTCCCGCATATCGACAATGGAAACGGCCGGCAGATGAGCCCCCTTATGGGCACGCTCATTCATGATAAGTTCCGTATAGCGTCCTTTTTGGGCCCAGTAGTACGTTTCCAGATCCGGCGTTGCGCTACCCAAGACGACAGGCGCACCGTGAGCGTTGGCCCTTACTTGGGCAACAAGGCGGGCGTTGTAGCCCGGCCGTTCTTCCTGCTTGTAGGTACTTTCGTGTTCTTCATCGATGATGACAAGTCCCAAATCCTTGAAAGGACAAAAAACGGCACTCCGAACCCCAATCAGGACGCGGGCCTTTCCGTTTCTCATCCGGTCCCAGACATCAGCCCGTTCCGAGGCCGATAATTTGGAATGGGCCACGGCGACAGCATTGCCAAACCAGGACTTGAAGCGTTTCACAATCTGATCCGTAAGGGCAATTTCAGGTACCAGGACCATGACTTGTTTTCCATCCCGCAGAGCCTTATCGGTCAGGCGCAGATAGACCTCGGTCTTACCGCTTCCGGTCACCCCACGCAAAAGAAACGTATGGAACGTTCCCCTCTTGCGGCAGATTTCGACGGCATTGATGGCCGCTTGCTGCTCATCGGTAAGGATCATTTCATCCCTGGGAGCAGCGTCCGCATGGTAGCTGTCACGCAGGACCCGCTGCTTTCCTTCGGTAAGGATGCCTTTTGACACAAGGTTCCGGATGACGCCAGCTGATACGCCGCGGTCCTCAAGGACACGCACAGGAAGCGGATTCGTTCCTTGCAGAAGGGAAAGAACAAGGAGCTGTCCTTTCCCGCGCAGAATCCCCGCTTCTTTCTGGGCGAGACCATCTGTCGAAAGAGCAACGGTCCGTTCGAATTTTTCCTTAAGTTTATAGGTAACTTCATAGGTCAAGGAAACCGCTTTCTTGGTGATCAGGCCTTTAAGGGCCCCTTCCCCCCCTCAAGACGGGCAATCTCTCGGCGTGTCATGGCCCCTTCTTGGGCTAAATAGGTGTAAAGGCTCCTTTCCCTTTCGGAAAGGAGCCCTTCTGCACCGGGCTCAGCATAGTAGCGTCCTACGGCAGCAATGCTTTTTTTGCCAGGAATAAAAAGCCGCAGGGCCTCTGCCAAAGGACAGAGGTAGTACTGGGCAATCCAGTGGGCAGTTCCCAGCATCTCCTCATCAAACCAAGGTTCCGTCCCGACGACGTCGACAATGGATTTGATTGCAAGGCTGGCATCAGGAGCTTCATCTGCCTCTACGATGAAGCCTTCCAGGAGCTGCCGTCCGAAAGGCACCACGACCCGCCAGCCTTCACCAATAAAGTCCAGGCTGGGAGGAACCTTGTAGGTAAATTGCCGGAAGAGGTTCTTAAGGGGCAGGTTGACAGCAACCTTTGCATAATCCATATCAATTCAACGCCTTTTTCAGTTCATCCACTTTATCAAGCCGCTCCCAAGGCAAGTCTACGTCTGTCCGGCCAAAATGTCCGTAAGTCGCGGTCTGTTTGTAAATCGGGCGGCGCAGGTCAAGGCTGCGAATGATTCCTGCCGGCGTCAGGGAGAAGGTCTCTTCGATGAGATCTGCAATTTGGGCATCATCGATGACCCCTGTTCCATACGTATTGACGCTGATGGAAACGGGCCGAGCCACACCAATGGCATAGGCAAGCTGGATTTCGCAGCGTTTGGCAAGTCCAGCTGCAACAACATTCTTTGCTACATAACGGGCTGCATAAGCAGCGGAACGATCCACCTTCGTTGGATCTTTACCGGAGAACGCACCACCGCCGTGACGGGCCATGCCGCCATAGGTATCAACAATGATCTTCCGGCCTGTCAGTCCGGAGTCACCTTGGGGGCCGCCGATTACAAAACGGCCTGTCGGATTGATATGGTATTTGGTTTTTTCATCGAGGAACCCCTCGGGAACAATGGGACGGATGACCTGTTCCATGATATCCCGACGCAGGGTTTCCTGACTGACCTCTTCGCTGTGCTGGGCCGACACAACAATCGTATCGACGCGGATAGGACAATCGCCGTCATACTCTACGGTCACCTGTGTCTTTCCATCAGGACGCAGGTAAGGCAGGGTTCCATTCTTGCGAACCTCAGCCAAGCGACGGGCCAAACGGTGGGCCAGCGAAATGGGAAGCGGCATATATTCCGGCGTTTCATCCGTGGCATAGCCAAACATCATGCCCTGATCACCGGCACCGATCTTGTCATCACTGTCCTCTTTACCCTGCTTGGCTTCATCCGATTCATTGATGCCCTGAGCAATATCCGGGGACTGTTCATCAATGGAGATGAGGACGCCGCAGGTCGATCCATCAAACCCGTATTTGGCACGGTCATAGCCGATATCAATAACGGTCTGGCGGGCAATCTTGGCAATATCAACATAGCAGTCCGTGGAAATTTCCCCAACCACATGGATCTGACCGGTTGCCACAAGCGTTTCACAGGCAACGCGGGCATAGGGATCTTTGGCAAGGATAGCATCCAGGACAGCGTCAGAGATCTGATCGGCAATTTTGTCAGGATGTCCCTCGGTTACGGATTCTGACGTAAAGAATTTTCTCATGATTCCTCCTTTGGGTAAGAAAAAAGGCTCTCACGATGAGAGTCCTTATCTTCTCTCATCTTACAATCATTACATTGCAGGATTTAGCACCGTTGGCCATGAGGCCATGGTTGCTGTGGGTTCATAGGGCCATTCCCTCCGCCACTCTTGATGAGCATATGGAATTTTGACAATTTATTATACCCGAAAACAGTAGGAATAGCAAGGGGCACACTGGTCATTCCTCAGACCAGGAATCAGGCCGAATGGATACAGAGTGTGAACCCATAGCTTAAGAAAGATGACTTGGAAACCGTGGATCCATGCCTCATCGTACAAGGATTCGTTTCACGTAGGAGAGCCTTGCCTGGGGGCTTTTCCTTCTACCCACGTGCCGTTACCTCCCACGTCCTGCCATCAAGACAGCCATGTCCACCTTGCCAAGGAAAAATCAAATTACCAAGAAAAGAAAAAAGAGGCCGCAAAAAATGAATCCATCATTTCTTCACAGCCTCTTTGATATCAGTAATGAACAATATTTTTGAGGTCATCCTTGCAGATGCGGGCTAGGATAGGACGAGCTTCGTCACTTTGTAGAAATGCAAGGGTGACTTCCGGAACCATGCGGGCCACGGTCTCCCAATCCCCGTCATGCAGGGCTCGGCGGACCGTTGAGGCACTCACTGTTTCCCCGCCTTTTACATTGCGGGGAATGATGCGGCAGCAGATACCCGCTTCAGGAAGGCGCTGGGCCATGATTTCATTATAGCGTCGCGTGACGGTACTTGTCGGTTCCTCCCCCACATAGCGAGCCTTGATGCCGAGCCGCTCGGCAATCTTTACAAAAATAGCAAGGTCCAGGTTGGCATGACTTTCTATGACCGCCAAATCATCTTTTTGAAAGTAGCTGGGGAACGTGGCACTGCTGATAATATAGGGACCGCTGTCATGATAAATGATATTCTTAAGGTCGGCAGTTCCCTCTTTGATGAGCCGCTTACGGACCGCATAGGGAAAATAGCTGGCATCTTCACTGACCATGAAAAGATGGAGCCAATCATTTTCCTTACAGGCCTGCTCCACCAAATAACGGTGTCCCAAGGTAAAGGGATTGGCATTCATTACAATAGCAGCAATGCGCCCTTGGGGCGTCTTTTTTCCCGCCAGGTGATCCAAATAGCAGGTAAAGCCATTCGGGTCCTTTTCCATAAAAACAACCTGATCTGGCACCCGGGCAACTTCATGGAAACCCAGATCTCCAAAAAAGAGGGCTGATGAACATTTTGTATAAAGGAAGAGGTGGATGATTCCTCGGTCATATTCATACTGGATGAGATGGGACACAATCTCATTCATGAGGCTTTCACCCTGATGGTCATGGCTAACAGCCAGGCAGCGCAGGGTATTGCCAAAGCAGCTGCCCGTGGCGATAGCATGGTACTCTTCATCGTACATGACGCAAGTGTAATCCACATGGGGATCAAGGCGAATTCCTTCCTGCTGCAGCAAAGCCTTAACATCTGCCAAGGTACGGGTATCGCCGGGATAGACGGGGCTGATTTGATAATCGGACATAACTTCTCCTTATTTCATGACCACAAGTTCATAGTCGCGGGTACCAAGACCGATCTTTTCTGCATGCTCCAGCGTCGTTTTCCAATCGACACGGGGATTGCTATCAAGAAAATGATCTTGATGGTTCTCCCATCCCTTCTCGGCCAGATGATCAGAAAGTTGACTGTTCATCAAGGGAGAAGCGGCAAGGCAGGCGTCCGCACAGGCCTGATCCAAGGCGACAGGATCAAAGGACGCAAACATGCCGAGGTTAGGCAGGATAGGCGCGTCATTTTCCCCATGGCAGTCACAATTGGGCGACACGTCGACAATGAGGTTCACATGGAAAGCAGGCCGGCCATGAACGACGGCCAAGGCATATTCCGCCATCTTACGGTCAAGCAGCTCGTTGGCATCCCACTCCACGGTTTCAATGGCATCAAAGGAACACGCCCCGATACAGCGGCCGCAGCCAGTGCATCGCGTCTTATCGATGTGGGCCTTGCCCTTTTCGTAAGTGATGGCATCCGAACCGCATTCCTTGGCGCAGCGTTTGCAGTCACGGCAGAGCGACTCATCGACAACAGGTTTTCCAGAAGAGTGCTGCTCCATCTTGCCGGCCCGGCTTCCGCAGCCCATGCCGATATTCTTGATGGCACCGCCAAAACCCGTTGATTCGTGGCCCTTGAAATGCGCCAAACTGATGAAGACGTCAGCATCCATGATAGCGCGGCCGATCTTTGCCTTCTTGATATACTCCCCTCCTGGAACCGGGACCTCCACTTCATCGGTGCCTCGCAGCCCATCACCAATGAGGACCTGACAGCCCGTTGTAATCGGGTTGTAGCCATTTAGGGCTGCACATTCAAGATGTTCCAGCGCATTTTTACGGCTGCCGGGATACAGGGTATTGCAGTCTGTCAAAAAGGGCAGGCCGCCGGCTTCCTTTACAAGGTCTGCCAGCGCATGGACGTACTGGGGTCTCAGGGATGCCAGATTGCCCAGTTCCCCAAAATGCATCTTAATGGCCGTATACTTTCCTTCAAAATCAATTTCCTTTTCCATACCCGCACGACGACACAGGCGCTTGAGCTTTTCCGGCAGGCTAAGTCCCACAGGAACACGAAAATCCGTCATATAAACCTTAGCTTTTGTCATGTTGTTCTCCCCTTTTCTTGACAGTGCTAAAGAAAAAGGCGCTCCACAAAAGGCGCGCCATGTCCGCTCTAATTATTTTACCATAGGTCCGTTCCTCTTTAGAAGAGGCGGATTTCCGATTCATGGATATCCGGATGACCGATGATGCGCCCGTCAACAAAACGGCCGTGACAGTCGCTGCCGCCGCTGATGAGCTTATGGTGCTGCTGACAGTAGGCAAGGAGGGTCTTTGTATCTTCCTTGCTGTGGGCAGGATGATAGCATTCAAAGCCATCAAGAGGCTTTTCCCCTACTGCCTCCAAAGTCCTAGCAAGCCCCGGGCCATGAAAGTGGCTTGCCGCATGGGCCAAAAGGGCCACCCCGCCAGCTTTGTGAAGGGTCGCCACGGTCTCTTCGATAGAGGGAAAAACAGGAAAATCAAGGCCCCGCTTCTTAATGAAGATGCGGCTGAAAAAGTCCTTTACATCCCGGCATAGCCCCTTATCGATGAGATAAAAGAGGGCCTTGAAACCGCCGCGGCGCGGATCATAGACATAGGCCCGATACTCCTTGATGGAAACGGGCCAACCTTCTTCAGATAGGATTCCAATGGCCCTTTCATCCGTTTCTTCCAAAAGACGGCGGTTATGGGCAAGATGTGCTAGAAGAATAGGGTTCGAGCAATCAAACCCATAGCCTAGGATATGAAAGCAGCGCCCTTCATAAGTACTGCACATCTCAACGCCGGCAATCACCTCGATGCCCTCTTTGGGGGCAAGTTTCATGACAGGAGCCACGCTTCCAAGAGAATCATGATCGGTCACAGCCATGATTCCGAGTCCTGCCTTTTTGGCGGCAAGAACCGCTTCCCGGGGCGTCCAGCTACCATCCGACGCAATGGTATGAAGATGTAGGTCAACTTTTCGATTCATACGGTAGGTTCCTTAGTGATGATATTTTTCGTTTCGCATAATCTTGAAGGCACGATAAACCTGCTCCAAAAGAAGGATACGAATCATTTGATGGGTAAAAGTAAGCGGTGAAAAGGACCAACGAAAATCGGCCCTTTTCCGCAGTTCATCGGTATACCCAAAAGGACCGCCAATGACAAAAGTCAGGTGGCTGACACCTTGGACCATAAGAGCTTCCAATTTCTGCGAAAACTGAGGGGAAGAAAGTTCCTTTCCCCTAAGATCAAGGAGAATGACGAAAGAATGCTCCGGGATGATCCGTAAAAGACGGTCTGTTTCCTTTTGAAGGATCTGCCTTTCTTCTTGGGAAGATACCCGATCCGGCATCTTTTCCTCCATGATGACTTTGGTCTCAAGCTGACAATAGGCGCCGAGACGTTTTACAAACTCCGCTTCGGCACGTTTTAGATAGTCTTCCTTGAGGCGCCCTACACAGGCAAGGGTGATGCGAATCACGAGTTGGTCCTCGGGATTTCCGTCAGCGTCACGGATTTATCCACTTCATCATCGCCGCGAAGGATCGTGACAGGCACCGTGTCACCGACCTTGCAGGCATTCAGGGCATCCCGAAGGGCGGCCACGGTCTTCACAGCCTTTCCATTAAACTTAAGAATAATGTCATTAGGTCTGATCCCGCCTTGATAAGCAGGTCCGCCGGCCACCAGTTTCGCAACAAAGAGACCGCCCCGAAGATCGAGTCCAAACCCCAGTCGCTGAGCTGTTTCTTCATCGATGAGGCTGGCACCGAGAAAGGGACGGGCAACCCGCCCATTTTTTGCCAGCGCTTCCAGGATTGGCTTTGCTTCGTTGATGGGAATGGCAAAACCAATGCCTTCGACACCGCTTACGGCGACTTTGGCACTGTTGATTCCAATGACCTGCCCATCGGCGTTGACAAGGGCTCCGCCTGAATTGCCCGGATTAATGGCAGCATCGGTCTGGATCAATTTAAAATTTCGTTCCCCCACATCGACAGAACGGTTGAGAGCACTGATGACGCCCGTTGTAACCGAACCGCGGAATTCAAGACCCAGGGGATTGCCAATGGCAATGGCAGGCTCACCGACCATCAGACTGTCGGAATCGCCAAATTCAGCAACAGGCAGATCTTCCTTGGCATCAATCTTTACAACAGCAAGATCCGTCGTTGGATCCGTCCCCAACACGCGGCCCGGATAAGTCCTTCCGTCCGGCAGACTGACTACAAGTTCCTTGGCGCCTTCGACGACATGGTTATTGGTCGCGATAAGCCCATCCTTACTGTAGATGACACCTGACCCGACGCCCTTTTCAACAAGCTGGGTCCTGTTGAAATAATCCCGTACCAAGGCCTTGTTTGTGATTCCAACAACCGTAGGACCAACCTTCTTGGCGGCCTTCACAATCGGCGTATTGCGCGCCGAGCTCATATTCTTTTCGACTTCCTGCATTTTCTGTTCTTGCGTGACAGCGGGCTTGGACGTCGAGTTCTCCTTTTCCGGAGCTTTTCCCGCAAAGCCGCAGCCGGCAGCAAAGATGCTCATGCTGACACTCATGGCAGCAAGGGCAAGCAAGGTCTTTTTCATCAGGGTTTTCTCAGTAATATGCTTTTTCATAGATGGCTTCCCCCTCTATTGTTATTGCAGAGCAGCTGCCTTGGAAGGAGCTGCTGCAGATTCTTGCTTCATTGCAAATAGAAGGCCTGCGATGGCCTCATCACGGCTTTCCTTAGCAATTTTTGTCCGACGCGCTTTCACTAGGTCCTTCGTTTCCTTGAGGGCGCCGAGTTCCTTTGTACTGTAATGTTCAAAATCAAGCAGAGCATAGGTTTTCTTCCCATTCCTATCTTCTTCCAGATAGCCAAGCGGAACGAGGCTCAAAGCCTTTTCCGCATCCTTTCGATGAAGAACGATGAACTCCACGGGTATGGCAACGCGCCGATTCTTTCCAAGCTCAACAATCTTATAATCCGACAGGTCGACCGCTCGGAAAAAGAGGGTCGGATTCCCAATGGTAACCTTTCCCTCATCTTTTGCTACGCGAAGGGTACGGACCTTCAAGTCAAGATTCTCCTTTTTCAGCATACTGCTAAAAAGAGCGTTGAGAACATCCATTTTCTCTGTAAGGGGAGGCATCTTACCATCTTTATAGAGACGATTGTCTTCGACGAGCTTACTGCCTTCTGTTACGCTGACGCCATAGCGCAATGTATTTTCGTGGATTTCCTTGGCATGAGCCTTAAGGGCGGCCTCTGCCTCTTGTTTTGTTTGGTATACCTCCGGCGCGGCTTGGACTGGCGATACCCCCACTAAGAGCAGGGCCGAAAGCAAGCCGCTGAGAAACAAGCACTTCTTTTTCATGGATTCACCTTATTTCAAGGAAAAATTGCTGACCGCCTCTTTTTGACTGGCTACATATAGGGTCACATCCCGCGTCCTGGGATTGTCTTCCAAGACGCTTTTCACCGTATCATAGGCAAGGCGCGGTGAGTTATTCATTTCGCTCAGATGAGCCAAAAAGACAACCTCAGGCGGCACATCCACCTTCTCCAGGAGATCTGCCGCGGCACGATTTGATAAATGGCCTTCCTGCCCGAGGATTCGGGCCTTTAACGGTGCTGGATAAGGACCACCCCGCACCATATCCTCATCATGGTTTGCCTCAAGGATCAAGGCTTCTGCTCCATCAACGGCCTGTTCACAGGTCTTTGTCACAAAGCCGCAGTCTGTAAGATAAGTGCATTTGCGTTCATTATAGAAAATCTCATAACCGACAGGGTCAATGGCATCATGGGGAATTGAAAAAGGTTGGATCCGGAGGCCGCCTACCACGCAGCTTCTAGGAAGGACACGCATCTGGTCACGGTTCATGGTACGCCGAAAAGGAAGGCGGGTCCAGGTTTTTTCGCTAGCAAAGATGGGAACCTCTCCATAGGTCCGTGCAAAAACCTCAAGACCTGCAATATGGTCCTTATGCTCATGAGTGAGAAAAATCCCGCCGAGATCACGCGGCGAAAGGTTCCTCTCTTTGAGTCCTTGGACAATCCGCCGGCAGGAAATCCCGGCATCGATGAGGATTGCCGTCGGGCCAACTTGGATAAGGGCGGCATTCCCCCTACTTCCACTGGCAAGAACAGAAATTTTGAACGATGTTTTCATAGAAAATACCTGGTTTTCTCTCAATTGACCCAGGATCATGTCCTAGGCCTTATGTATCACCATTGGAAGCAGCCTTGATAAAAATGGGTCTTACCCCAACAGTATACGCCTAATTATAACAAATTCGTGGCGGAGATGTAAAAAAACACCGAACTTTAATAGTCCGGTGTTTTCTCATCACCCTTATTTCTTCTGACAATCCGGGCAGATTCCGTAGAAATAGAACTGATGACCATTGACTTTGAAGCCCGTCTCATTTTCAACAAGGCTTTCCACAGCTCTTGCATCCAGATGGGAAACGTCGTTGACGCGTCCACATTTCGTGCATTTGATGTGAGGATGTTCACTCGTCTTGGCATCGTAGCGGAAGCTGTCCTCCCCTGTGTTGAGCACTTGGATAACACCAAGCTTGCTGAAGATTTCTACAGATTTATAAACTGTAGCAAAACTCATCGTCGGATATTGTTCCTTGACCTTCTGGTAAATCATTTCTGCGGTCGGATGCTCCGTCGTATGGGAAAGCATGTCATACACAGCCAGTCGCTGCGGCGTGACCTTGCACCCATTATCCCGAAGGATCTTGGCAAGTTCGGAGGCAGTATACATAATCAATCATCTCCCGTAAAAAATATCGTCTGCGCCCTTTCCTCCAAAAGATGCGCTCATCACTAAACCCATTTTAATAGTTAATAATGATTATCTGACTATATTTTAATCATTACCTTTAAATTAGTCAAGGTTATTTTTTTAAAGTACTAGGCGCCATGCCACATTAAAGCTTTGATTTATTTTTAATAAGTATTATTAGAATTAATAATCGCGATTATTAGGCTCGTGAGTCAAGTCGTTTAGCTTCTTTCCATACAAACAGGATGATGACCAAGGTGGAAATGAAATCAGCAGCAAGTCCGGCATAAAGGATTCCATACAGCCCATAGTAAAGAGGCATAATCAGCGTTAAAGGAACGAGCAGGAAAAATTGACGCAGCATGGAAAGGATGGACGCTTTAAGCGGCTGACCGGTCGCCTGGAAATAGCTTGTTGAAATAATCTGGAATCCTGCCGTAAAGACGCCACCCAAGAAAATCCGCATGGCATCCTGGGCAAAGTGGAGGAAAAGCGGCGCATCCGAGCTCCCAAAGAACTGAAGCAGCACATGAGGAATGGTTTCGCACGCAATCCAGCCTACAGTCGTTACCAAAAGGGCATATCGGACGGCCAGAAAATATGCCTTGCGCACGCGGTCGTAGTGTTTCGCACCTGTATTGAACCCGATAATGGGCCCAGCCCCAATCCCAATGCCGACAGAAATGGAGATAAAGATCATATTGACCTTCATGACAATCCCCATGGCTCCAATGGCTGCATCCCCACCGACAGCCGCCTGATTGCCATAGTAAAGGAGGGAATTGTTGAGGATAATCTGCATGATGGTGGCACTCACCTGGACCAGGCAGCTGGAAGCGCCAATGGCGACAGCACGGCGCAGTTTTAAAAAATCCGGATGACAGAGCTTTGCTTTTTTTAAGCGCAGCGTGCCATGGTGCCAAAAATATTGGAAAAGCAGCAGCGCTGAAACAATCTGTCCGGTCACGGTGGCAATCCCGGCACCAAGGACGCCCCATCCAAGCAGGAAAATCATGACCGGATCAAGGATGCAGTTCAAAAAGACCCCTGAAAGCAGGGCCTTCATGGAAAATAAAGGTGCACCATCTGTACGGGCCATATTGGACCATCCAATCATGAGCATCGTCACAGGAAGGCCCAAGATATAGACCCCACCCAGATCACGGCTATAAGCAAGCGTAGCATCAGTAGCACCAAAAACGCGCAGCAGCGGGTCCAGATAAAAAAGTCCCAAAACCATAAGAACGATTCCCACAAAAAGACCAGCTGTCGTTTGGGTATTGAGAACCGTTTCCGCGTCCTCACGACGGCCCTCACCCAAGAGAATCGCCGCGTAAGCGGAAGACCCAATCCCGATAAGACCGCTGACTGCAATGCTGATGGTCACAATGGGGAAAGTAACGGTCGCTGCCGTAATGCCTTGATAACCAACGGCATTGCCAATGAAGATCTGATCGACCACATTATATAAAGCATTGGCCACCATGGATATGATGGCAGGCCAAGCAAACGATTTAAGAAGTTTTCCAATGGGAGCATAGCCCAAAATATTCTGCTGTGAAGTTTCTGCCATATGAGTTTCTCCTTTCCCTTTGAAATGACCGCAAGGCAGATTCCTTTCAGGGAATCTGCCTTGCCAGCAACAAAGCGCAATCCTTAGTCTTTAATTTCAACGACAGTGCCCACCTTGACGACGGAACGCAATTCCTGAAGGTCTTCGTTGTGAAGACGGATACATCCTTCAGATGCATCCGTCCCAATACTTTGAGGATCATGGGTTCCATGGATCCCAATGCCATCCCAAGCGCCTCCGCTAAGGGCCTCTGTATCGAGGCTGATGAACCAAGGGCCATAAGCCCCGGCAATTTCACCCCGTCCATCGCCAAAGTCATGGGTCCAGGAAGAAGCATCATCAATTTCATCAACCGTAAAAGTCCCAACGGGGGTCATATTGTCACCGCGCCGCTGTTTCTGTCCGAGGCCGCCCTTACCAATGGCACAGCCATAGGAACGGACCACGGTATCCCCCAACAGAAGGGACAGTCGATGGGCCTTCTTTTCGACTATAATATGGTAGCTTTTTGACGCGTCAAGGCTAATAGACTCCTTGCGGTCGGCTTCCTTTGCCTTTTCCGGGGAAATAGCCGGTTCCGGTGCCTTTTGAGGCATTTGTTTTTGTGTCTCCGTCAGGGCTGCGGTTTCCTTTCCTTTTTTAGCTGCCGCATCAGGCAAATGATAGCCCGCAGCAAAGGCCACAGCAAGAATGACAGCAACCATGGCAAGTGCCCCTGCAAGTCCCTTATGGCGAAAGAACCGGTTCTGCTTATTCATATTTAAGACTTCCTTTCTTAGGAACCCATGAATCCCAGCATCTTCAAGACGGTCAGGATCACATAGGTTATACCCCCGGCAATCAGAGGTCCTACGGCAACTCCCTTGAAGAAAATAACGCCAAGGACAGTTCCAATCATAAGGGTCAGGGTAATCTGGGGATCGGTCGTCATCATGGCGATTCCCCACCGACCCAGTAGGGCGACAAGCAGACCAATAAAAAGCGCCAAGATAGCAACGCCGCCTGAAAGACTGGCTTTCATTTCCGCCGGACCGATCCGGCCGTCAATAATAGGAACCAAGATGGCAACAGTAAGGATAATCACTCCCCAGTTGATCCCGTGACCAGCGACATACTCAAGAGCGCTGTGGGGCAGCAGGAAACGCAGGGCCAATAGGATCAGGCAGGAATAGACCATGCTCATATTATGACCAATGAAGCTTACAGCCAAAAGTGCAAGGATGAGACCAATTCCGAGCATAACGACTCCTTTCCTAAAACGGTGCAGCAGGATCCTCCGGCAGCCAGCCAAAATGGCGGCAGGCATAGAGGATGCCCCCTTTGTCAACGTCTTTGGTGATATAATCAGCTCGCTTTTTGAGGATTGGGCGAGCATTCCCCATAGCTATGGAAAAAAAAGGCTTACGGAACATGGCAAGATCATTGAGGCCATCACCAAAAACCACGGCATCATGCGGATTGGCATGCAGCAGGGCCATCATTTTCTCAATCCCCTTCCCCTTATCAACAGGTTCCACAAGATAGGTATCGTCGATAAAAGGTAAATGAGGCAAGCCATGGGTTGGCGCAGGGGACTTTCCTGCCTTTTCCCGCGCATAAGTCACTTTATAGACGTTCTGCAGGGACTCGATATCTACCGGCCCAACAAGAGTATTCATATAGTTGTGCGGATCATCCCGCGGATAATCCGCATAGGGCGTATAACGGTCATAGGTGTTGTCAATCACCACCGCCCAAGGCTGACGGCGCTGCTCCAAATCGCGAAGAAGGGCCTTTACCGGCTCAAGGGGAAGGCCTTCCATCTGGAGGAGCCTGCCGTCTACAGTAAGGCTGTTCCCGCCATCGGCAACGAGACTGCCAATACCATGAGCAGAAGCAAACTGCGCCGCATCATACTGGAGCCGTCCCGTAGCAAGGGCCACAAAATGACCGCATCGCTGAAGTTCATCAAGGCAGTACTGTGTATCAGGAGGAACCACTTTAGTAATGCCTACCCCCAAGGTCTGATCGATATCAAAGAAGAAGTATTTTTTATGCATCGGTCGAAAAGGCTCCTTCCCGCTTCAATAAAAGCGAATCCCTGTTATTATAACATAAAATAAGGGCCTCTAAAAATGACAGATTTCAAGAAATCGTGTCCTCAAAATAGGCATTACGTACCGCAGCAAGGGCATTTCCTTAGTCTGAGCTGTTTCAAAAGAAGCAATGTTATCAAAACGTCCCTTTTTCCCACACTTTTTTCACATTTCCTATTTCACTTTTCTTCAATGAATAGTAAAATAATGGAATCATGTTATTCCAAACAAAAAAGGAGGTTTCCCCATGGTCTTTCCTTTCCATAGGGCATCCCAAAAAACGGACAGCCCACGTTCCCACGGCAGGATCACAACCGTCATTGCTCTTTTCTTAATGGCACTCCTTGCAGGGGGCCTCTTTTTCCAAAATACAGCCCTAAAAGCAAAAGAACGGGAAAAAGCCCGCCAGGAAGAAATGGTCAAACGCCAGCAGGCGGATAAGGCCCGCGCCCTGAAAAAAGCGAAAAAAGAGACCGGCGTGCGTCAGCCCATGAGTCCGGGCCTTCCTCAGTCGGGGCAAAAATCCCTTCCCAAGGGATCCACGCCGTCTACCCCGCCTCAGTCTCCCGTGCAGCAGCCCCTTCACGCAGCTCCGCCTACGCCGATCAAACCGATAAAACCACGCTGATTCCACTCTTTATAAAGAAAGCAGGTGTCTAGCATGAACGACAGCAATAATCCTATGGACTCTTTTGCCACCCGCATTGGTTTCATCCTTGTATCCGCTGGATGCGCCATTGGCATCGGGAATGTCTGGAAATTTCCCTATCTCTGCGGCCAGTTTGGCGGTGCCGCATTTATCCTCATCTATCTTTTTTTCCTGCTGATCATGGGCATTCCGGTGATGATCTGTGAATTCGGTATTGGCCGCGGCAGCCGGCGCAGTGCGGCCCGCAGCTTTGATATCCTGGAACCAAAGGGAACCCGCTGGCATCATTTCAAATGGATCAGCATTATAGGATGCTATATGCTCATGATGTACTACACGACCGTCACGGGTTGGATGCTCTATTACTGTTATCTCCATTTCATCGGAACTTTTGTAGGCGCCGCGCCGCAGACCGTCGTCGCAACCTTTGGAGCCATGCTCCAAAGCCCCAGGACCATGGGGTTTTGGATGATTCTTGCCTGCCTATTTGGTTTTGTGGTCTGCTTCTTCGGAATCCAAAATGGAGTGGAGCGCATTACCAAATTTATGATGGTCCTTCTCCTAGGCCTCATGGTCATCCTTGCCGTCCATTCCCTCTTCCTTGAGGGAGCCGAAGCGGGGATCCGTTTTTATCTGGTACCGAACATTGATGCCCTTGCAAAAATTGGCTGGGGCAATGTCATCTTCGCCGCAATGAGCCAGGCATTTTTCACCCTCTCCATCGGAATCGGAGCCATGCTGATCTTTGGGGCCTATCTTCCCCATGGCCGCAGTCTCCTCGGAGAAGCGGTCACCATTACGGCACTTGATACCTTTGTTGCCCTCATGGCAGGATTCATCATCATCCCGGCCTGCTTTGCCTATGGCATCAAGCCTGATGCAGGACCAAGCCTGATCTTTCTCACCATTCCAAACCTCTTTGTAAAGATGCCCGGCGGACAGATTTGGGGCATGCTCTTTTTCATCTTCCTCTCCTTTGCTGCACTGTCAACCGTCATTGCTGTCTTCGAAAACATCATTGCCTTTGGCATGAACCTCAAGGGATGGACCCGTCGCAAGAGCGTCCTCATCAACATTGTCCTCATTATTGCCCTATCGCTTCCCTGCGTTCTGGGTTTCAACCTCTGGTCGGACTTCCAGCCTCTAGGACCGGGATCCGGCGTCCTTGACTTAGAAGACTTCATCGTATCAAATAACCTGCTTCCACTAGGAAGCCTTGTTTTTGTCCTCTTCTGCACAAAGAAAAATGGCTGGGGCTGGGAACGATTCCTGGCAGAAGCCAATGAAGGAACGGGCATGAATGTCCCTTCCGGCATCAAGAATTACCTCATGTACGGCCTGCCGTTCTTTATCCTGGTCATCTACCTCAAGGGGTATTACGATATGTTCATGCCCCAAGGGCTCGCCGTCTTTGTAAAATGGCTCTTCATGGCAGCCTGCTTCCTCGGTTTCATCATCTATGGAAGTACGGGCCGCAAAACAGAGTAACGACATCAAAAAAGGATCTCTCTCCATTTTGGGAAAGGGATCCTCTTTTTTTACCGTCCTGTAAATGGGACATTGGGATGATGGTACTGATCTTCCTTCAGGATGTGCCGCTCCCGAATAGTAATGGCCTGTTTGGGGCAGGCGTGAAGGCAGGCAAGGCAGTACGTACAGGTTTTCCCCATATGAACCGCATCCATGCCCAAGGATAGGTTCCCTACCGGACAAAGGCGCACGCAAAGACCACACTTGACGCAGCGCGCCGCATCCACACCAAGACGGAACCAGCGTCTGCCCAGGGACTTTCCCAAGGAAGTCCGGAAAAAGGAAGCCATGAGGGAGCCCTTGATGAGGGACCGGTCAGAGGTCCTGTCCTTGATCTTTTGGACAAGTTGGGGCAGGGCTTTCTCCGCCGTCACGAGTTTTTCATAAGCATAGGCAATATGCTGGCGCACGGCAGGCGTACTATTTGCCACCATGGCAAGATGGGCAGCGAAGGCAAGGTGTTGCCCCTTTTTTTGCAGGGCATTGTCAATACTCTGAAAAGCCGCACCGAAACTCGTTCCACTTGTGGCTACAGCAAAAAGATAAGGGGTCCCGGGAAACGTGAGACCTTCCAACGCGTCTGTCACAAAGTCCGGTGCATCCCCAAAATAGACGGGAAAGACGATTCCCACAACAGGATCCCGATCCTCTACAGGGCCCTCTTTCAGGGCGTGAAGGGAAAGGTTCAGGGATGTTGCCAGTTGGGAGGCAATAAAATAGGAATTGCCAGTCCCTGTAAAGTAATGAATCATGGTTCTTCTCCTTCCAGATGCCGCCGAATGGGAAGGGGGCGGCCCGTTTCACTGATGGACACATAGACAAAAACGGCGTCAGCGGCAAGAACCCGCTCACCTCCTTCTTCCACGGGTTCCAGATAGGCCTTGATTTCCACATCCAAAGAAGAGCGGCCCACATGAACAACACGGCCTTCAAGTTCAAGGACACGGCCATAGTGAATAGGCACATAGAAATTCATGCCCTTTACAGCAGCCGTTGTCACCCTTGTCCAGACAAAACGATGTGCTGTTATGCCCGAAAGTTCATCCATCCAGGCCATCAGGGTACCGCCAAAAAGATGACCCGCTGAATTGGCCATCTTGAGCATGACAGACCTTGTCATGACGGATACATCACGGCTCATACACGATCTCCCATAAGAGGACGGAAAAAGTCCACAAACGCATCGGCAAGCGCGGCATATCCTTTTTCATTTGGATGGATACCATCAACAAGGAGATTTTCACTGGCTTTTTCTTGGATTGCTTCAAATACGGCCTCCATATCAAAGAAAGGAAGGTCACGGCGTGCAGCCTCTTGTTTGAGGAACTGCCGGTAGGCCTTTAGGGCTGCATCATGTTTGGCAAATTCACTGGGAAGCTGCCATCCCTTTTCCGTGCTTTCCGGCCGCGCCAAGATAGGGCTTCCCAGCATAATGAGGGGGATGCCGCCTTCTTTTGCCGTATCAAGGGTCACGCAGATATTTTCTTTCATCTTTTCCAGGGGTTCATCAAGCAGAACATCATTGATGCCGCATTGAATAAAGACGCCGTCCGGGGCTTCTGCCAAGGCATCGCTGCAAAACATCCCCCGCATAAGGATGGTCAGGCGACCGCCGGCAGCATGATTGACAGCCGTAAAGCCAAGCTTTTTGGCGGCAATTTCCGGCCACGTGGCGGCAAGGGCAACATTGGTGCAGCTGACGAGGCTGTCTCCGACGAATACGATTTTCATCTTGTTTTCTCCTTTTGGACGGTCTCAAGTCTTTGACGAATGGCTTCATCTATTTTTTTGGTCACAGGGACAGGAACTGCATATTTTTTAGCCATATCAATAAGAAATCCGGAAAACAGTTCCAGTTCACCGGCTCGCCCCAAGACGATATCCCGGGAAAGAGAGGTCGTCTCCATTCGGTCTTCTTTTTGGGTGATACGTTCAAAATGGGCCCGTTTGAGATCATTAGGCAGGATAACACCCATCGCGCCAGCAACAGCCGCACTTTCTGCAAGCAGGCCCTGGATCAGGTTCTTACTTTCTGGTTCAGCAAGGACGCTGCCCAAAGGTTTTCCATAATAAGCCGTAATAAGGTTCAGTGCACAGTTAAAAATATACTTTTCCCACGTCTCAAGGCGGATATCCAAGGTTTCATAACAGCGAAACCCCGGATGGATGAACAGGTTATGGACAGCGGTTACCGCTTCTTCATCATCGCCGCCTATATAAAGACGCACCACCTTGCCTCGTTCATGGATTCCATAGTGTTCATCCATTTCACTGTTGATGTACAGGGCCGTATCCACGATACGCCCCACAGGAAGGATGCGGCGCAGCCACGTTTTGTGCTCAGCTCCATTCATGATGGGAACGAGGATGGTTCCATCTGTCACAATGGGTTTGATGTTTTCCAGTGCTTCCGTCAATTGGTCAGCCTTGACGCAAATAAAGATGACGTCCTGTGCTGGAAGCTGGGAAGCATCTTCGACGACAGGCAGCTGCAGATGAAGCGTTCCCAAGGCATCACTTTCCACATAAAGTCCCTGCTCAATAAGGGCCTTTTTGTGATCTTTCCGAGCAATCAAGGTCAGATTCCCTGATTCATATTTTTTTAGGTATCCGGCAAGGTAACCTCCGACCCCGCCGATCCCAATAATGGATATTTTCACAAAATCACCTCTTTGCATTTTGGTACTCCGGCGCCTCTAAGAAAGGCTTCCATCTTTTTGGAAAAAGTCATGATCTGCTGAAAGGGCGGCGAGGGCCTTGATGGCTACGCCAGCCATCAGCCGAGATCCCACTTCAAGAGCCTTTTCATCAGGGCAGCAACGAGCATTATGAAGCCCGGCAGCCGGTGTACCAGGGGTACTGCAGCCTAGCCACAAAAAGGCCCCTGGCACTTTTTGAAGATAAAAGCCAAAGTCTTCGGCCGTAAGATCCGGTTCCACATGAGCCATGACAGCCTCTTCGCCCAGTGTTTCCTGAGCCGTCTGCCTGACAAGTTCAGCCGGCTTGGGCCAGTTCATCAGGACCGGATAACCTCGAAAATAGTTAAATTCATAAGTGATGCCTGCGCTTTGTTCAAGTCCCTTCAGGATGCCCTCAAGCCACTGGGGGATATGGTCCCTCGTTGTTTCGTTAAGGGTCCGGATGGTTCCCTCTAAGATACAGGAACCGGGCACTACATTGTAACGGCTCCCGCCGGAAATGGTTCCCACATTGATGGTTGCTGTATCAAGGGGGCTCACACGCCGTGAAACAATATGGCTGACTTCCTGCAGAAAATCAGCGGCAGCCAAAATGGCATCAACCCCCTCATGGGGATGCCCCGCGTGGGCCGTACGCCCCTTGATAGTGACACGGAACCGGTCAGAAGCAGCCATGAGGGGACCACCTTTGATGCCAATCCTACCTACGGGATAGCTAGGCCAGACATGAAGGCCAAATACACCGGAGACCCCGTCAAGGAATCCATCCTTCATCATGAGCCGGGCGCCGCCTGTAGGTGACAGTTCCTCCGAGGGCTGAAAGAGGATACGAACCGATCCAAACAGGTCATCGCGGCGCTGCAGAAGCCGCAGGACGGTTTCAAGCAGGATTGCCATATGGACATCGTGACCGCAGGCATGCATGACGCCTTCATTTTGGGAAGCAAAGGGCAGCCCTGTTTCTTCCCTTACAGACAGGGCATCCATATCGGCGCGAAGGGCAATCAGCGGGCCCTCTGACTTTCCTTTGAGGGTCGCCGCCACTCCATAGTGGCCCGTTCCCCTTACAGGGGAGAGCCCCCACTCTTCAAGAAGCGAAAAAATCTTGGCACTGGTTTCCGCTTCCTGGGTGCTTATCTCTGGGTGAGCATGAAAATAACGACGGCATTCCCGCCCTATTTCTACGATTTTCTCTTCAGACAGCGCAGCTGGGTTCATTTCAATCCACCTTCCTTTATAAAAAAAAGAAGCGCATACTCGTATTGTATCACGGATAGGGCCCATGCGTAAGAGGCAAGTCCCTATTCCAAGAACGCCTTTGGCTTTTCATCATCCGGAGATAGAAAACAGACCGCGAAGAGGGAGCATCTCTTCACGGTCTGTTTTGCCTTAGGCAAATTCCGCACCGTCCCAAAGGATAATCTTCTTTTCCTTGAGAGAGCGGGGTACATCAATGATTCGCTGGTTCCTGCTGCCCTTGAAGCGCAGGTTGATGTCCTTTTCAGAAAGGACGAATTCCCCGTCAACAAGAACGTCCAAATAGCCCAGCATTTCCATCGTAATGGATGGGTCACCCAAGCGCCCTTTCAGCATATCTTCATCAAAGAGATAGCCGCTGTAGCACCAAATGGTCTTTTGAGGATAGTGCTCACGCACATGGCGCAGGACGCCAACAAGAACCGCTTGATTTTCCGGTTCAAAGGGCTCCCCACCCAAAAGGGAGAAGCCCCTGATATAGTCAGGTTCCAAGGCTTCCATGATTTCCTTGACGGCATGTTGGTCAAAAGGCTTGCCATAAGAAAAATCCCAAGCTTCCTCATTGAAACAGCCTTTACAGTGATGGGTACAGCCGCTTACGAAAAGGGAGACACGGACACCCGGTCCATTGGCGACATCTGTTTTTTTGATAGCGGCATAATTCACGGTGCGGCCCCCTTACAGATGAAGGACGCGGGACTTGATTTCCTTCGTTTTCCCGACGTTCCAGAAGTTTTCGCCCAAATAGCCACAGGTCCGGCGCACAACATTCATCTTACTCTGGTCCTTATTATGACATTGGGGGCATTCCCATTCCAAGTTGTCATTGACCTTGATTTCTCCGTCAAATCCGCAGACCTGGCAGTAGTCGGACTTTGTGTTAAATTCGGCATACTGGATATTGTCGTAAATAAAGCGAACAAGGTCTTCCACAGCTGTCGGATTCTTCTTCATATTAGGAATCTCGACATAGGAGATGCAGCCTCCTGTAGAAATGGGCTGGAACTGATTTTCGAACTTGAATTTGCTGAAAGCATCGATATGTTCACGGACATCAACATGATAGGAATTGGTATAGTATCCTTTGTCCGTAATATCCTTGATAGTGCCGAAGCGTTCCTTGTCGATGCGGGCAAACCGGTAGCACAGGGATTCAGCCGGGGTTCCATACAGAGAGAATCCCAGTCCCGATTCAGCACGCCACTTCTTGCAGGCCGCGTTGAGGTGCTTCATGACACGCATAGCAAATTCCTCGCCTTCCGGTGTCGTGTGGCTGCATCCCTTCATGGCCACCGTGCATTCATAAAGGCCGATATACCCCAACGACAGCGTGGAGTAGCCATTTTCCAAGAGCTTATCAATGGTTTCGCCCTTCTTTAGACGGGCAATGGCCCCGTTTTGCCAATGGATTGGGCTGACATCGCTGCGAATCCCCTTGAGGGCATTATGACGGACCATAAGTGCTTCACGGCAGAGTTCCAAGCGTTCGTCAAGGAGTTTCCAGAACTTATCCTCATCGCCCTTGGCAATGATGCCAATCTGGGGCAGGTTGATGGAAACAACCCCTTGATTGAAGCGGCCTTCAAATTTATAGTGTCCATCCTTATCCTTCCAAGGTACGAGGAAGCTTCGGCATCCCATGGGGGAAAAGACATTGCCTTCATAGTTTTCGCGCATCTTCTTGGCCGAAATATAGTCCGGATACATCCGTTTGATGGAGCAGCGTACAGCAAGCTCAGTCAAGTAATCATACTTACCACCCTTGAGGCAGTTATTTTCATCAAGGACATAAACCAGTTTCGGGAAGGCCGGAGTAACGTAGACACCGGCTTCATTCTTGATGCCTTCCAAACGTTGCTTGAGGATTTCCTCGATGATTTGAGCATTTTCTTCAATGTACTCGTCCTTGGGATCCAAATGAAGGAAAAGGGTTACGAAAGGAGACTGTCCATTAGTCGTCATCAAGGTATTGATCTGGTACTGGATTGTCTGGACACCGCTTGCCAGTTCTTCCTTCATGCGGGCATCGAGGATTTCGTTGAGTTCCTTTTCACTCAGTGAACCTTGGGTGGATTCCACAAGGCGTTTACGGAACTTATCCCGGCTGCGGCGGAGATATTTGCCCAGGTGGGAAATATCAACGGACTGTCCGCCATATTGGGCAGACGCGACAGACGCAATGATCTGGGTCATGACCGTGCAGGCAACTTGGAAGCTCTTTGGGCTTTCAATGAGTTTGCCATGCATGACCGTTCCATTATCCAGCATATCCCCAATATTGATAAGGCAGCAATTGAACATGGGCTGGATAAAATAGTCCGAATCATGAAAGTGAAGGATACCTTCATCATGAGCACGGGAAATCTTTTCCGGCAGCACAATCCGGCGCGTCAAATCACGGGATACTTCTCCGGCAATAAGGTCACGCTGGGTGGAAACCATAACGGCGTTCTTGTTGGAATTTTCTTCCATGACATCCTTGTTCTTGTTGCTGATCAGAGACAGGATGGATTCATCCGTCGTATTGGCTTTACGGACAAGGGCCCGGTTGTAGCGATAAATAATGTAGGCTTTGGCCAGTTCGTAACGGCCGCGGTTCATGATCTGCTTTTCGACCATATCCTGGATATCTTCCACAAGGAAGCGTTTCCTTTTCTTTCCTTCTACGAAGGAGGCGATGGTATCAATATCAGATTCCGGAAGTCGTTCTCCCTCCTCCACTGCTTTATTGGCCTTTTGAATGGCAACCACGATCTTATGCCGATCAAAGGATACAGTTGACCCATCCCGCTTTATGACTTGCATTCCCATCGCACTCATCCTTTCTTGATTTTTCTCTTATAGAAGGTGAAAGAACACGCTGTCCTAACGTGCCCTTTGCTGACCAAACATAAAAACATCCGCTCCCTTTCCTTAAAAAAGCGGTGGAATAAAAAGCGAATCCGCCCAGAGCGATTACGCATATAGAATACACCATATTGGGTCGGAGCGCAAGAAAAATATCAACATATAGTGCTATTTGGGTAATTTTTCACGGCTACTACACAACACCTAGTTTGCACATTTGTCATGGACAGAGGTTACGATTGAGCATAAAAAGAAAGGACTGGACAATTTTCCAATGAGAAGATTTTGCTTCACAAAGTCACGCTAACATGCCATTCTCATCATAGAATGGCAGGAGGAAACAGGATTACACTTTTTAAACACGATTAATAGACAAAGAGGAGAAAAATCCACTGAAATATCATGAGAATTTTTTTCCTTCCTTTATCCGTTAGTAATGTTTGTAATAATTATTACCTCTTGATAAAAGCAGCCAGAAACATCCCCATATGAAAAAG